>JAOAJQ010000060.1:0-1721 GCA_026414125.1 Thermoproteota archaeon | reverse complement strand
AAGGACAAGATGGAGAGCTATTTGTTCGACGAAACATGCATTCCGGTGAGGCCATCTGCCGTGTCGGACTGCATATTGGTTAAGCCTGCGAACAGCACTGAGGTTTCGAAAATCCTTAGGCTGGCTAACGAAAAAAGGATTCCAGTATACCCTAGGGGAGGGGGAACAGGCCTTGTCGGAGGGGCTGTGCCGACTAGAAGCGGGATAATCATTTCTCTGGAGAGAATGAATCGGATTGAGATAGACAGGGAAAACTTAATGGCTGTCGCTGAAGCCGGGGCAACACTAGGGGGACTCCTGAAGACTGCTGAGGAAGCAGGCCTCTCTTTCCCACCGCACCCTGGCGACGAAGGGGCTCAAATAGGTGGTTTGGTAGCCTGCAACGCCGGCGGTGCTAGGGCGGTTAAGCATGGTGTCATGAGAAATTTCGTAAGGGGCTTGGAGGTTGTTCTGCCGACTGGAGAAATCGTAACGTTCGGCGGCAAGCTTCTGAAGGACAACATGGGTTACAACTTGATGCACCTAATCATAGGCAGCGAGGGTACGCTCGGAATTATAACTAAGATTGTTTTAAGGCTTAATCCTAAGGCTCCATATTCCTTCACCCTACTGTTTCCCTTCAACTCTAGGCATGATGCGCTTAATACTGTCCCGAGAATACTGTGCTCCGGGGTGGTTCCCCTCGCCCTAGAGTATGTTGAGAAAGAGTTGATGGAGCTTTCTGCCGAACACCTAGGTGAGAAATGGATTTTCGAAGGAAAAGTCTTTCTCATAGCAATACTGGCTGGAGAGGAGAACGTTGTCTATTCTGAGGCTGAAAAGCTTTCTCAGATATGTGTTGAGAACAAGGGACTCGAGCCTTTGGTTGCAGAGAGGAGAGACGAGCAGGAATCCATTCTCAGAATAAGAAGCAATATTTACACTGCTCTTAAACGCGACTCCATGGATATTCTCGACACCACGGTTCCGCCCTCTGCAGTTGGAAGGTTGGCAGACATTATCGACGCTATCGCTGAGAAGTACGACGCGTATATTCCTGTTTACGGTCACGCTGCAGACGGGAACGTTCATTCTCACATAATGAGGAGGGACGCTGAAAAGTATGAATCGATTAAAAAAGAGATATATCAGGCTACGATAAGTCTTGGAGGAACAATTACTGGGGAGCACGGCGTTGGGAAAATACGGGTTAAAGAGCTTTACATGTTTGCAAACGCGAAAAACATCGAACTTATGAAGGGTATAAAAAGACTTTTCGACCCGAGTAACATATTAAATCCTTCCACAGTACTGGAGGTTTAGGAATTAACTGGCGAAAAACAGCGCCTGGGTTAACCTCAAGGATAAAGGCGTATTTATAAGACGTGTGCACACAATGTTCTGTAACCCTATTAGACCTCAAAGAGAGTTCCCGCTATTATGGTCTTTCTAACCTTGAAGTCCTCCCCTATTGCAACCATGTCGGCATCCTTCCCCTCCTCTATGCTTCCCTTACTCCATTCAACACCGAGTAATTTAGCCGGGTTGTAAGAAGTCACTTTCGCTACCGAGCTTAAAGAGACACTAGTGAACTTGACGAAGCGCTTGGCCAACTCATTCATGCCTACTGATGTTCCGATCAACGTACCGTCCACGTATCTGGCCGTCCCATTTGAAGATATGAATTCAACGCCATCGTAAACATACTTGCCATCGGGTAAACCCATTGACCTCACACCGTC
>JAOAJQ010000005.1 GCA_026414125.1 Thermoproteota archaeon | reverse complement strand
GTTAAAAAATCAGACCAAAGACCGTCAGGACTCCTATGACCTTCCATAAACTTCAAAGCCTTCCCGAGCGCCACCCCCACCCTGCTTAGATCCTCCACGCAGCACCATAGCTACACCACCATATAAAGAATTACGCGATAAGCCCCAGCTTCCAAACCCCGCTTTACAACTCCCCCAGCCCCATCAACCCAAGCCGTCAAGAATAGTAACAAGCCGGCAGCCCCTAAGCAAGCGCACAATAACCATCCCCCTCCAACAACGCAATAAAAAGACAGAAAACGATACAGGCAAATATTGGAAACACGATCAAAACTATCCAAAAACATTCAAAGAAAACGATACAACACAGATAAAAAAAATAAAAACCTAAATATCTAACAAACTAAACACGCATCTGCTTCCAAATCTGACCCGGCTGACGATTCAAAACAACCCTCTTACGATAAATACTCCTAACCCTCCTACGCGGCATATCAGGAACACGCTCACGACCAGCAACCCTAGGAGTAAGACTACGAACTTTTCCCGCAAGTGTAATATTTCCGTGGGTTACCATTCCCATCGACACCTCTCTATGTTTTTGTCCACTATACTTACGCAGCGGGTGTTTTTAAGTCTTTACTTTTTGAGACGCGTGTAAACGTGTTGGAGCTTTAAAAGTTGGATGAGTCGGAAACGGGAAATGAGGAGGATTTATGCAATACTTCTTATTCTTTAAGTCAGCATCTTATGCCGGTTTTCAAAGTTAAAGCTTTTCGGAAGGGTTTGACCCTTGGGGTCAGCTAACGGCTCTGCTTCAGAGAGATATGGGGACACCGTAAGCTTATAGGGGTAGAAAGATATTGGGGGATAAGGCTAGACGGAAGGAGGATTAGTATTCAGGGTTTTTGGATTGCCATCTGTCTTTCTTTTTCTTTTGACAACGAGATATCTGAAAATAGAGGTGAAAGACGTATGAGAATAATTTTAGAATAGTTTTTAACCATGCTTGGACTATTCCAACTGTTTATCTGTATACTGCACGCCTGTGTTCTATGTGGATTAGAGTAACTTTTTTGTTTTCCTCGTCAACGATGTACAATACTCTATGGTCTCCGATTCTCAGGCTCCTTAAGCCTGACAATTGGCCTGTTAGAGGCTTATTAGCATAAGGATTAGTTCTCAATTCTAAAATCCTATCCCTTATTCTTCTCGCAGTCTCAGGATTAAGCTTTCTGAAAAGTCTTTCAAAATGTCTAGTTACCTCGAGCTCGTAGCGTGTCTCCACTAGAGCTTTCCCTCTTTCCTTAACTCCTGCTCGAACTCGCTCCAGCTCCTGGTTCTGCCTCTCTTTAAATCACTCAATCCTCTCCTGATTCCCTTAAGCTCCTTAGGGTTGGAAATTATCTCAATAGTCTCAGCGAGAGAATCAATAAGCATTTTAAGATCCCTCACTTCCTTATATATCGTTTCCAGAGTTACTTCGCTCATTCGGGAGAACGGTGGATTATTAGAAGAATATAAGTCTTCCTCCAAACCTGTTTAAACGACAGTATTCTAGATGGGTGTAGAGGAGGCTGATTGGGCTGAACCCTTGCTATAGCCTTGTTATTGGCAGGGCTGCTACGAGCTTCCATTCTTACGATAGATAGCTTTCCAACTCGTTAACTTCAACAACTCGCATCGTTGTTTAACAGGCTCCTGGCGATTTCATCCTAACTGTCTTCTGGAAACTCTTCATCACCAATGTTAAGCAAATCCGTCTTGTCTATTTCCTCATGCTTCAACCCTTGCTGTCTGAAGGTATTTTTTAGACCCTCGATAGGCTTCCCCCATATTCTCTCGCACGCTAGGGAAGCTATGCTCAGTTCATACATATGTTTAAAGGAAAAATGCAGAAAACAAAACATACCTTTCCTAATTCATTTTGCTCCATGATACACTTACCTTCCTTCAGATCATCAACAAGGTCATTCTGTTTAAAAGCTACAATAGTACTTAGGAATTATACAATGCCTACTCGAAAACAGCGTAAAACCAAAACCTGCTCTTCGGATACTTCCTATGAATCTCAGTAGCCCTCGAGAAGAAATCGGCAAACCGTTTTCCAAAATGATTCTCATCGTCTATCACGTCATCTATCTTCTCTTCAAACGTCAGCTCTCTGCCCCAATAAAGCCTTGAGGCTATTATCTTGGCGATCTCCCTGTCCTTCGGATTGTCTTTCGACATCAGGTCATGTATCGCAAGCCAGCTTATCTCGTCCTGAACCTCCTTTAGATCAAGGATTTCACATGGCCATCTCGCGAAGTCCGGTTTCTCAGAGCTTCTGATTATCCAGACTCTAACTCTCTGACTCAAAAAGTTAAATGTCCTTTCAATCTCTTGGGTGTATTGCTGAGACAGCCTCTCATGTAAGAGGGTTGGGGTCCATACGCAGAACCGATTGGAAACATCTATCCTGCTCGCAGTATACACGATTGTCGGTAAATACCTTAAGCCTTTCATCATCATAATTTCTATGCTCTCCCAACCGAAATCCAACCATTTAAGTCCCTTAAGCTCCCTAGTGGCTTCGGGCGAGGCTTTACTTGAAATCCTTATCACTAGACCCCATTGTGTCATTTCACTATCCAACCTTTCCCTTCGATATAAATTCTTAAGCTCCCCGGATACATTCTCGCAAGTTCTGTTAGGCGACTTAGCAGGTTCTTCGTTGCACCAGTTCTAGGTTCGTCAAAGAAATAGTAGACCAAAATCCAACCTCGATTTCGTGTAACAAGCAAATAGATGTCAGCATTTTTTACTAACCTATCGGTGTTCTCCTCATATCCATGTTTTACTTCAATAGCCACCGTATTGGTTGTGTCTCCTTCACCCATTTTGCCTATAAAATCGAATATTACAGATTCCCTTTCAGTTATAAGTTTCTCATCGTCCTTTAAGTCTAAAATAAATTCGGTATCAACAATCTTTATACCTATACTTCCAAGACTCCTCATGCAAGAGTGCTTTGCAACAGTATGCTTCAAATCTGCGAGTTCCTTGGCTGTAATATATGGGTCTGTAAGACTCAATGCGTGTATTTTGAGTTCACTATCTTCCTTACATAAAAAGATCAGAATATTCTTTTGCTTCTCTTCTCCTAAACTTGGATACTCTTCATAGAACTCGATGCTTGTGTCTTTCGGAAGAATATCATATTTATCTCCTCTTCCTACTGCCGGTAAAACCTCTACATATCCACTATGCTCGCCAAGACCTATTCGGAAGCCGATTCTTCTCCCACTGTCAAATTGTATGTCTAAGGTTGCACCACCATACTGGGGCCTCCTGAATTCCGCCTTAACCTCAAACCTTCTCTCGATACCCTCACTGATGATAGTGAGAAACTTCTTTTCGTCTACCGCGTTCAGTCTTAACGTTGTGGCACCTCCAGTGAAACCTATACCTTCTGCCCTTACGATAGCGATTCCGAGTATTTCGTCAACTCCGCCTGCTGCCTCTAGCTCTAGGAAAGTTCTACTAGTCCACATAACATCTATCTTATCTTCCTTCCTGTAAGCCAGCCCTATGACAGCCATTTTGTTCTCCATGTCGTTTTTAAGTGCTTCGTACCTCTCAGTTCCTAAGATCAACTGAAGGGTCTTCCGAATTTCAAAGCTCGTTTGCCCCTGCTCGACTTCGATGATCCTACTGGCTTTACCCAATATAGTTGCTTCATTGTCTATGAATACTATAGGATTATTGGGAATGTTTCTTTCCAAGACAAGCCTAGCAGTTCCTTCAGCATGTTCAATGCATTTCACTATGGCAATCGTCCTTCCATTCTTATCTCTGATGATTTCATCATAAATCGCTTTGACTAGATATTTGTTATATATGCTCTTATGCCTAACGTAGACGCTTCCATCATCGCTAACAACGAGCGTATATTTTTCTCCATCTACATCAATAAATTTCAATTCAGCATCTGACTCTGCAGTAAATATCTCTGCACCACTTTTAACAGCCCATTCCCATACTTCAGTAAGTTCCAGCTTATTGAGGATGCTCTTTACAAAGACCTCTGCAATCTTTATTCCATAAGCATCCTTAATGTCCAAATAATCTTTAACAATTCTCCTAAATATCTCTACTTGATCTCCACTTTTCACTTGCTTGTTAGCCAGTACGTAAAGCAGTTCTGGCACTACCTTACCCTGATTCCTAAGGTCACTAAACACCCTCCCGATTTCTTCAAGGCTTTCTGCATTGAATTGAGCCAGTTCTGGGATTACCTTCAGGATGACTTGCTCCAGCCCATCATCCTCAGCCTCTTGCATGCAGCGTAGGAGGTTCTCAGCGCACTGCCTGCTTCTGCCGCCTATCTTCCCTATGTTTTCAAGAAACGTGTCTAGGTCTTCCTCGCTCAGCCTCCCTACTGTTTCCCCGTATGCTCTTAGGAGGCTTAGGAATGCTTCCTCGCTGAGCTTTAAACCGCCGGCTACGTCTAGGGCTTTACCGATGTACTCGTCTGAGAACTTTAAACTCTTGAGCAGGGCGCTTAGCGGCTCCTCGCCTTCCCTGACTGAGTTCAGGTAGTCCTTAAGCCTCCGGCTCTGTTCTGAAAAAGCTAGGGAGGCAGCTATCTCGCCTGCGGCGAGCCTCCCCGCTATGACTCCGAGGTCCCATATTGGCGGCGTTACCCACTTGTAAACACCCTTCATGAATTCCTTTATCTTCCCACTCCATGAGAGGAGCCTCGGCCCGTCGCTTAGGAACCTGTAGTGGATTGACGTGTAGCTTGCGAACGATGCTGCAGCCCCAACCAGCCTGCCTACTGCCCTCCCCCTCTCATACTCGTTTGCACGCTCTTTCCCGAACGCTGTTAAAACGTCTCTTATCGTGAAGTCTCCGACAAGGTCTAGCCCCGTCTCCCCGAGTATAAGCGCCTGATTCTCCTTAATACTTTGTTTAACTCCCTGGAGGAAAGCGTAGAAGCCCATGTAGCCTACGTATGCAGCCCTCTGCGAGAAGCCTTCAAGTATTTCAGCAGCCTCATCCATCTTGACGTAGGCCGAGTGGGCTTCAAGAAACTCCCGGGCGTTTAACGCTGCACCGCCAATCATCAGGGCTGGGATTACTCCTGAGGCCAGGAGCTTCTTCACGCAGGCTAGGAGCGAGCCTCCGCCCGTCGGCGCTGCGAGCACGATCATTAACGTCGTGGTTATGATTATTCCCGGAAGCTTCTCGTTTATCCCATCCCAGAAGCCCCTCCAGAACTCCGGAACCCTGCCGCCAGTATAAACCCAGAGGGATGCGACAATCCTGCTTCCGCATCTCATGCGGATGAGGATTGGAGAATAAGTGCTTGAAAGCCGGATGATGTTCAGGGGGGTTGAGCCGTAAGCGGGGACGCTGAGCATAACGTTTTCCGGCGAAGCCTCAACCATGGGTCCCTGGAGGATTTCAAGCTCGTAACGCGTCTCCCTCGCAGCATAGTTCTTTACTAAAACTCCCTTAACCAGTTCTCCTTGGCATAATAGTGGATGGTAAACGAGCTCTATCGTTTTCCCGTGTGAAACCCTTGCTGCAGCCTTGTTAAGATCCCACTTCTTTGCTCCCGTGTCCTCATACTTGTAATCAGGGTCTTCCCAGTTGTTATACTTCAGCCGCTCATAGAGGTCGTCGTCAACGGTTACGGTTTCAGACTGGTTGAGAACCTCCTCCTTGAGAAGCTTAACCTCGTAGCCAGCCGGTATTCTTCCAGGCTCTAACCTCTCGTCTTCACCAAGGTGGAAAAGCTTCTTCACCTCGTCCTCCCTCAGCACTCTCTCGCAGAGGAAGCCTGGCTTAACGTCGAGAAGCATGTACCTTACCTCCGGGATTCTCTGAGAAACCGCTGCAATGCTGCTCGCGTTCTCAAGGGTTAGGGTGAAGCCGCTCGGCGAAACCGGAATCAAGGCAAGACCTTTGAAGAAGCTTGAAGCATACGGGGCCGCTAGATTGCTTCTCGCCAAGTAGAGCTTAACATGCGTCGCAGCCCGGCAGCCTGGGATGAAGACCTTCCTTGTCTCCTCGTATCCTGGAACCTCAACAAGGTATGTTCTCCACTCCTCCGGGGTTACGAAGTTTGTTGTTGAAACGGTGGTTAGAGCCGTGTTTACAAGCATCTTCCCGTCAAGATCATGGTAGACTGCTGTAACGTTGACCCTTGCAATCGGGGAGAGGAGCCTTGTTACCACGTTTCCCTCCCAGCTATGCCAGACCCTGCCAACATCAAGCTGCTTCTCCTCAACATCCCCGGTTATGAAGAGCTTAACGCCAGTAGCCTCCTGGCCGCCGGTGTTCACCAGGGTTATCGAGAGGTTTGCGAACTTAGCTAGGGCATGAGCTTCAAGCTCAACCCTTAGCTTCGGAGCCTCAGGCAAAACTGTCACAACGTATGTTACTGTTTTCTCGCCGTTCCAGAACACGACGTCCAGGTTTTTTGGCTCGACGAAAGCGAAGTAAATAGTGACTTGATATACTCCGGGCTTCCTGGCTCTAAGGTATAGGTAGGACACGGGGCATCCTGAGCCCTGTGGGAAGCCTGCTGGAGGAGGAGCCCAAGCTTCGAAAGCCTTCTCGTCGGAGAACCTTGCGCCAAGCAAAACCTTAAAGTCCTTAGCCTCCTGCGGGTTCCTTATCTGCGCACCTACCGTTATCACATCCCCTATCTTAACCCTAGTCTGTGAGATCGAGGTGTCGACCACGAGGGGGTCGTGGGCTGGAAGCAATACCTTGAACTCCCTGACCTGAGACCCTGTGGCTTCACGCGTTTCCTCAAAGTGTCCAGGCACGGCAACGATGAAGCTCTCGAAGAAGCCTCCTTGAGCCAAGTTGGAGAATAGGCCGATGTTCATCCTAACCGTCTTGTTAAAAACCTCCCCCGTCTTCAGGTCGATGAAGGTTAGAGCATAGCCATCTGGGTCAATAGCTCTAACCAAGTAGGTCCTCCTCTTAGGATACCTGTGGAGAAAATGGAAAAGGCTTGTCCCATTGCTCTCATACTTTACCGTGTCCGCGTCAACATCTTTTCCACGGCTATCAACCACCCTGTAGGGAATCTCTACCGATATGCTTCCATCGTTGCTTTGAATAAGGCGGGCCTCCCCATACTTCGGAATTATCGTGTAGTTCTTGAGCTCGTAGCGTATTCGCGACGGCAGCTGCAAGGTATCGTTAGCACTGACTATGGCTCGGCTTACCTCATCCCTCGAGCAACCCGTTGAGACAAGCTGGGCTATGAAGAGCCAGAGCCTCTTAGCAAGCTCAACTGGAAACCCCTCCGGTATTATGAAGTTTGCCTCAGTTATCGAGCCGCTCGGTATTTTCCCCTTCTCAAGCTCCTGCTCTATAACCTTTAGAGCGGTTAACGCGTCTGTCTCACCCGCGTTTACTCTAAGGGTTAGGGCAGTGCCTAAGTGAGAGGTTAGAATGGAGGCCGTGAGGAATATGGCTAGTGTTCTCCTGATCATTGCTGCCCGGCTCCTTCATCACCCGACGTTAAACTGGAAGAGTCTTCTCCTCAAGACTATGGCAAGCAAGAAGAGGGTTGAAACCGCCAGTAAGGTTGTTAGGAGCCTTAGGGTGTTGAGTTCTTCAAGTAGCTTCTCGTTCTTAGACTCCTCATTCAGTAGCTTTTCCTCATACACGGTCAGTAAAGACCTCAGGGCAATCACGTCCATTTTCCCATTCTCTATCTTATGTTTCAAAACCTCCTGCTCTGCATCGGAGCTGTTGAGGATAGTCCTGAGAAGCGCATTCTCATCCTTTAACCGGAAAAGCGTTGAGAGGAAAGTTTGACTCAGTTTTATGGTTAGGCATGTTGTCGAGTTTGAAGCCTTAGTTCTCAGCTTAAGCTTAGCCGGCTCCTTAAGGCCAGAGAGCCTCGTCCAATTAACTATTACCCCATACAGCTCCTCTCCACGCGTCACTTCGCAGTCCTCCGCCAGGGACTCCGTCTGGAGAACTGCGTTAAACTCTGTAACGTTGCTTGGGGCAACTACCCGAAAAGAGAGCCTTAAGGCCTTCTCCTCGACGAAGATGGAATCAGGAATTATCTCAATAAGGTCAATAGCCTCTCCTCCCTCAACCCTTATCATCGCATGCCCTCTTCTCCAACCCTTTACCTCCTGCTTGTAGCAGTCGAACATGAAGCATCTGTCTGGAGCAGTATCGTTATCCATGGCGATCCAGAGCTGTGTCCCGCTGAAATCAAGCATAGGGTAGACGCAGACGTAGAAATCACCCTTTACTATCACGTTGGGCAACGGTACTTTAGCCCAATGGAGGGTAGCATTCTTGAAATATTCGGAAATTAGTAAAGAGACCCTAAGTATTACGTTTAGCTCTCCATCCCTTATCTCAACTACGAAGGGTTTTTCACCCCTGTCTATCATGAACCCGTAGACCAGTATAGCGGTTATCCTCCATCTTGAAGCCGGAGGGCTAAACTTAACAGCCATACCATTGGGATAGTAGTCGCTCCAGAATCCTTCAGCTCCACAGTCGTCGTAAGCCAGCTCGATTGCAGCAATGGACACGTTGATGAATGAAGTGGCTGAAAGCATTATAATGAGGATTAGCACAGTGTCCTTGATGAAGCCGTTAATTGAAAGAAGGCTTCTCACAGTAACCTTCCCCCTTATTCCTTCAGGATTTTCTTCTTAATCATCTCGGCGACTGGCGCCGGATTGATATCCTTATAGGGCTCTATACCTGTCTCAGTGATCCTGACTAGACAACAGGTCATGGATGGTTTTGAAAGCGATTTCTCCAGAATAACCGCTTTAACCTCCTCGCCCAGGCTTGTAGACACCATCCTGAGGATGCTCTTGCTCATGTAAACCAGGTGCTGCCCCCCAATCACGTCAAACTCCCTGGCTCCGAAGCCGGCCTCAGGATCTATCGAGAAACTCTTCTTATCTATGCTTTCCACCATCTCCCTCCTCGACTTCTCTTGAAAACTCCTGGCGGCTTCACTCCTTCGCCAGCTCGTTATTAAGAGGAGCGACTCGTAACCCGTCGCCATTCCAACGAGCGTGTTAACTTCCAACGAGAGCTTGCCTTGAAGAATTCTTGCCGTGGAGGCCAGGTGTTGAGTGGGCGTGTTTAAGAGCTGTGCGTGATAATGTGGAACCAGTGAGTCGACGATTATAAGCACCGGGGCCCAGTCGTTCTTATCCACCTCTCTAGGTATTGTCTCGATTATCGCCTTGTGTTGCTCGAAGAGGCCGCTAGCCTGGTACATTTTAATTCTGGATAGGGCATCCTCCCTTATGCCCCTCTTCAAGCATATCGTCTTCAGGCGGTCGGGATCCCATTCCTCTGTTTTCACAACTATTACCACATCCTTATCTCTAGCGCTCTTCAAAGCCTCAGCCACCAGGGTCAGAGAAATAGTGGTCTTACCTGTTCCAGGGCTCCCGTAGACCAGGTTTGAAACACCTGTTGGAAGGCCTCCGGTTAGCTCGTCCAGTGGCTTAATACCGGTGCTTAACTTCCTCATCCTAACCTGCCCTCCGTGAGAAGCAAGAGTTGTCTCTCCCCCTCGCGAACCTGTTTCAGATAACCCTGCCTCATTAGTGCAGCAAGAGCCCTGAGGCCCTCCGCACCCAAGGAGGCCCTTGCCTCTTCTATGAACTCGTTCAAGCCCGCTTTTCCACCAAGCTCCTTCAGCTTCTCTATTATCTTGGCTCCAGCCTCGTAGAACTCGCCAAGCCCCTCCCTCAGCTCGTCATCAGGGCTTAAGGCTTTCATGGCTGGCTTACGGGCTTCCCTCTCCTTCTCGCTAAGGGGCTTAAGGAAAATGTTCACAGGAGCCTCTAGGAATCCATACTCCCCATTCTTAGTTAGGATAAGCATGAAGTGGTTTGAAACATCCTTCTCAGGCATTTGGCCCATCCTCCACGGGTTAGTTGCGTTGGAAGGAGGCGAGAAGACCGCGGAGTCAAGGTTCTCCAAAACCCTTTCGGAGACCTGTGACAGGTTTTTCTCAGCGAATATTATCGAATAGCCTCTCCTCTCCAACTCTCCGGTTAAGGACTCTTCAACGAAGAGCCTAGCATTGTCAAGCCTCCTGTTTCTCGGCCATATCAAGCTCGGATAGCTTACGATTATGAGCGTCCTTTGCTTGGGTTTAAGCTGGATAAGCTTTGCCAGCGTTAAAAGCGTTGCGAAGACCTTATGCGAAGCTACTGTAAACCCGGAGAGGTTGAAGACCATGCCTGACTCCAAAACGTCGCTGAACTCTATTGCTTCCCTTCTTCCGAAGGCCTGCCTAAGGGTTCCGAAGGTGAATGGTTCGAGAGGCGTGTAAACCGATAGCCCGCCTTCCGGGGTCTCGAAGTCAAGCCTTGAAGCAACCTCGGGTATCGTGGTTTCCGAAGACCTTACTACGTCGTCCAAGATTGCTTTAGCCACAATGCCCTTCATGTTGAAAGCTCCGAAGCAATAGTCAAGTATCTCCACAACTGATTCGACATACTGCTCAACCTTTTCACGATTCGGTGGTTTAATTGGATTTATGCCATGTTTGACAACATCATAGTATCTCGTCGTACCAATCCTTGCCACGCAGCTAAACTCATCGTTTAAGTCGAGGAGGATTATCTTAGCATCCTTAAACACTTCTTGAAGTAGGTGTACGAGAGCAGCCTTGAAGTTGCTCCCGGCTATGCCTATCCTTACAGTTGCCTCCAGCAACCCTAGGCTCTGCTCAGGCTTAACCCTCATTTTAACACCCTCACCCCCTGTTGGGAGACTAGGACAGTCCTCCCCTCAAGCGCAAACCCCCTGGACGGTAGGAACGATTCGACCAGCTCTTTTTCACAGTCCAGGAGGATAACGTTATCCGCTTCAAAGCTCGAGCGTACCCATGGTTTTCTCAGCGTCAGTATCTTAATCGGGGCGTTCACATCAAGGTTTCGAGCAAGGCCTCTAAACCAGATAGCAGCTATGGGTTTAGACAAGGTTTTCTTAAACAAGGCTTCATCACAAGGCTCGTCTGTGAAGACTACTTCCATCCCATTGTGACACCTGTAAGCCTTAACAGGCTTCTTACGCAGCCTGTTTATGCTAGGCCTGAAACCCTTCTCAACAAGCTTCCTTTTTATCTCGTCCCCAGCGTCCTCGGATCTCCCCTTAACGTCCACTACGATGACCATCGAGTTCCTCCTCAGCTGCGAGAGGCATAGCTGGAGGGCAAGGTTCTCTGCACATCCTCTCTCGCCAACTATTAGTAGCCTACCCGCTAGTCGACTAGGGTTTATATCGAGTAGCCCGGGGACCGGCGTTACGTAGGGCTTTAAAGAGAGCCAATCTTCCAAAGCTTGCCGCATACCGTGCCCGGGGCCTGGGCCTGCTTCCCTCAGAATCTTCTTGAACTCCTCGAGATTCTGGGGATTATCGGAGGCAACTTCAACCTTCATCAACTCCCTGCTGGGTTTAGCCTCACAGAGTATAGCGGTATTACTCGGAAAGCTCTTTCCGACAGCTTCTACGAAAGAAGTCAGACTCCCCTTGAACTTAAGTGTCTGACGATGCTCAAAGGACTCCATAAAATCGTCTTCAGGGAGCCTAAGACGAAGCCTCGCCTTCCCCCTTAAGACTTTTAGGAAACCACTTGGGCCAAGCTCGTGAAGGAAGGCAACTTTAGGAACCGGTGCAAGGGACAGAAGGATAGCGTGGTCTTCAGGTTGCAGGGGCTCCTCCTTACATACTATTCTTAGCCCACTCAGCCTAATCTTAGAATTTGGCGATTCGCGAATAACGAAGACAAAGCTTAGAAACGCTGCTATGAATCCTATTTGAATATAGTACCTGATGTGGAAGAGGGCTGAGAAGAGTGCTGCCATCAACCAGATCAGCAGGAAGGAGAATGCTTTTTTAAAGGCCCTTCTCACATCGTCCTTGAAGTACTTTCTAGGAAACAATAGGGACATGGTTAAGAACGCCATCACCGCTATAGCGATCAAGCTTGTCAAGCCTCCTAGGTTTAAGCCGAGGGAATGCCCGATAGAATCTAAAAGGCTCTTAACCAAGCTTCCCGACAGGAGTACTGCAACGGCCTTCAGGACGGTTTTAATGATGCTCATTCATCATCACGTATAGAAGTATTGTAAAACGTGTATTTATAGCATGAGGTAAGCGAAAATTTTCGCTTGCAATTGGTCAAAAATTTACCGACGGAAGATTTATATCCGTATTCTCAGCCGGCTCGGGGAGCGAGATTTAGAGGCTAATTCCCCTGAGAATCAAGCGGGTAAAGGCACTGCAAGTGTAGTGGGAAGCGATGATGGCTCCATCGAATTTTTTAGCTTACCAGCAGGTAAACATCCGTTTACCTCAGGTAAACGTCTACCAACAATGTTCGGCGACTTACAATATCCGGGTTTAAAACCCTTCGACGCCTTTCTCCTAAACCCTTAAAAGGCATTGAGCGCTTTTTTAGAGATGTTGCCAAACGAAGGCAAAAAACTAGAACTGGAGCCGGAGAAACTCAACATGATAAAGGCTGCAACTGAGCCTCACAGAATGAGAATATTGGTAATATTGCTGGAGAAAGAGGGTACTATTACATCACTATCAAAATCCCTAGGTTATTCCAAACAGCTCTTAATCCACCACCTAGAGGTTCTCGAGAAGAACGGGCTCGTCTCTAAGAGAAGGGTTGAGAACGCTGACGTCTATAGTATTAGTGAAGCCGCTAGGACTATAGTCACGGAAGTCTTGAAAATACATTCAAGAATCGGAGAGGCTGAGAGTCCTGAGGTAACCACGGAGACCGAGAGAGGCAGGGTTATCGAGCCGGCTGTAAGAAGGCCAGCATCCACTTTGAAACTCATACCCCTAATCATTGGAATATCCGTAGCACTCTTCGCATCCGTCAGGGGGATCATAGAAGAGCAACCCCTGTGGATCATCACCGGAACCTTAGTCGGCATCTGCCTCTACGCGATCGTTTCAAAGCTAATCCAGTATGCACTATCCTCGTAGCTATTGGGTAATCTGGGAGGAAAAGATTAAGAAAGAGACGGTTTCGAAGCTTTTGAAGGAACTTGAAGATGCAATACTGTTCAACTTTTTAAACACGTCAGCATTATGGTAAACCATGCGTCTACTCGACCAAAAGAATCTTGAGAAGATCGGCATAATTGCCAGCGACTCCAGTGAAACCAGGGCTAGGCTCCTCCTAGAGGAGGAGAAGGAGCTTAAGGTTAGGGCTGAGGAGATAATTGTTATCGACACGCCTATTGGAGAGGTGCTTGGTGTTCTTAGAAGCGGGAGCGGGGTTAACGAGGCTCTTAGGGCTAATGCGTACAGGCCTAGCGTCGCTTACGCTAAGAGAGGAGGGGTGCCCTCGGGGGCTAGGGAAATATATACTTTTGAAATAATGGTGATAGGGGTTTTGACTGAGAACGGTGTTGAGCAGAACCGCATGATAATACCTCCTAGGAGCAGCGTCTACATGTTTAAGCCAGGCGTCTCCAATCCTCTTGAATACGTTGCGAAGAACAAGCCGGTTGTCTGGAACGCTTGTCTCGAGGGGCATGAGGATTGGAGAATCCCTTTCGACAGCTCCTTCCTACCATACCATATCGGCGTGTTCGGTGCAACCGGAAGCGGTAAGTCTTGGCTGACAAGGTTCGTTCTGGTTCCGGTCATACTGGAGTCAGGCTTCAAGGTTCTGATTTTAGACTGGAGTGGTGAAGATTATGCTCCACACTACAAGGATAAGGCTGTTCCCATCTCCCACCTTAAGCTTGACGAGGAGGCTATCGTAAGGTACATACTGGAGAAGGCTGAGCACTTCGGCTACGCTGGGCAAGCTAGGGATTCAAACCCTGTCAGGGAGGCTCTGGAGGACTATGTTTCGAGAAGATGGGAGGAGATACGTCAGAAATCATCTGAGGAGATGTTTCTAGACATGAGGAACCACTTGGAAAACGGGATTAGACAGTCCTCGATAAGGGAGGATTTTAAGAGGGCTGCTCTACGCCGGCTGGAGTATGGTTTCAAGAAGCTTAGGCCGATCGACTTGGAGGCTGTAAGGGGCTCTTTAAGCATCGAGGAGCTCGTGGAGGATTTGAGAAGAGAGGAGAAGGGTCTTAGGGTTGTCGACATGAGCCTGGTGGGGAGTGATGAGAAGCTCTCCTTCTTCAACTCTCTCGCCAGGTTTCTCGAGGAAGGGATGGAGCTGGGAGAATCGCTGGGGGTCGCGCTGGTGATAGACGAGGGGCCGCAGTACGCGCCATGGGAGCCCCGGGGCATCCAGTACGAGTCCACCGAGCATATTAAGAACCTCTGCGCTCTAGGGAGGAAACACAGGCTTTGCATAGTCTTAATATCTCAAGGGATAGCTGGAGACATAGGTATAAACGCTGCCGTAAGAAGGAATCTTAACACGCAGTTCTTCGGAGCCCTTCACCCGCTTGACATGCAGGAGGCTGACAACTGGCTTAAGCCCTACGGGATTCAGAGAGAGTATCTCCTTTCACTGAAGCCAGGACAGTTCTACTTCGTGGGGAAGGCAAACCCGTCGCCGATACCTCTCTTAATATCTTTCAAACCGGGGAAATGATGCCATGGCTTCTGAAACGGCATGGAGCAAGCTTCCCATAGACCTCCAAGAACAGTTCTACCAGAAGGCTGAGGATGAGGCTCAGCGGCTAATAGGGGTAATAGGGGGTTTCAGGCTCCTCATGGAGTCTGTGAAACATAGGGTAGCTCCCTACGTGCGAACTTTGAGTTTCGGACCATTGAGGGAAACATCCATAGCTGCGGTCGACGGCTCCTTCTCCCCGAGGCCTGCTGAGACTATTGGTGCAAAGTTCTCAGTTTACGCCGCAGGATTCATCATGGTTAAGGGTAAAAACATAGTTGACGAGGGTTATCTTCCTGGGAACATAGGTGAAAGCCAAGCCTATGGTAGAGAGCTTTTCAGCATTATTCTCAGCATTAGGGAAACACGTCTTGAAAGAGTAGCTGCTTTGAAAGCCCTTGAGAGAAACCCGGATCTGCTTCTTTTAGACGGAAGCTTCCTCAGCTTCGCATATCCCCTCTTCAGGATTGCTAGGATTGCGAAAAGCCTTCCTGTTCCAAAAGAAATCAGGGAGGAAATCTTTGAAACCACCGGGGAAATATTGAAAATGACGAGTATCCTCCTAGACTCTGGGAAATGTGCTGGAATCATTAAGAGGGGTAGAAGCAGGGCTATAGGCGGATGGCTGTCTGTTAAAGAAGGTGTTAAAAGTCCTTTAGTAAACCATCTGGATAAGCAGATACTGCACAATTTGATGAACCCGCCTGCAATCTTGGACTATAAGGAGCTTCTGGGAAGAGCCGAGCTTCAAAGGGTTTACAGCAGGGTTAGTGAGCTTTTGATTCGAGAGAAATACCGAGATCCTAAGGATGCTTTTGAAGAGGCTCTCGAATGGGCTGTGGAAAGACTGGCGAAGGTTCTTAGTGTTCCCGAGCATTATGCCGTGAGGCTTCAATCCAGGCTTAACAGGCTTCAAGTTAAGGTTAGCGAGGAGAATCCTCCTTTCGAGCTGGAGGTTCCACTCGGCTCCGAGAAGAGTGTGATGGAGACGCTTTTCTCAAGCATTGAAAACTTTAACATGGCAACGGGGCTCCCGCTTGCGATAGATCTGATTGATGAGAATATTACGCTCCCAGTCGAGTTCACGAGGGAGTTCGTTAGGGAGGTTGAAGCTAGGATCGTTAACTCCTATACTGGTAGTTTAAGCGAGATTAAAGAATTCTTTGCAAACATGAATCCGCAGAAGGAGCTTTAAAGCTGTTTAAAGTTAAGCATCTTTTTATACGCGGGTTTTCGAAAGTTAGATGGAGAATGGAGTGGCTTATCTTTGCACACGGGGATTGCGACGGGGTTTGTGCAGCCTCAATAGTTCTGGCCGCCAAGAAGGATGCTAAAGTAGTATTCACAAACCCTGCTGGCCTTCTTTCAGAACTTAGGTCTGTCGAAGCCGGGAGCATTGTAATACTGGATGTAGCGTTAACTCCTAAACATAGGGATGAAATAGCCTCAGAGTTTAAGAGGCTTGGTGCGAAACACGAGGTTGTCTACTTGGATCACCATCCTCTTCCCCAAGGATTAAGCATTAGTAAGCTGCCTGTGAAGACGCTTAAAGGAGTCAGGGATGCGTGCTCCTCTGAGCTTGCCTACACTTTTTTTAAGGATGATCTGGAGCCTGAGATGAGCAGGGTTGCAATCTACGGTGCGATAGGCGATTATAGTGATGACACGCCTGGGGTTAGAAGGATGTTGGAGAAATGGGATAAGAGGGAGCTCTACTTGGAAGCAGGCATCTTGGTGGCTGCGCTGGAGGGAGTCAGGAAGACGGATTTCGGTTTCAAGAGGAGCCTCGTCAACTATCTTTCTGAAAACAGGCTTCCAAGCGCTGATAGAAGCCTGGTTGAGATTGCTCTACGCGAGTCAGAGAGGGATGAGGAGATGCGCCGCGTAGTGAAGAGCCTGGTGAAGACGCATGGCAACGTATCCTACGTTGTGAACGTGGATTGGTCGCTCGGGAAGGCTGCGACCTACGCTAGGGCTTACGGTGAAACAATAGTCGGCGTTGCGGCTGATGAACAGGGTGAGAACATTGATCTAAGCGTCAGGTCCATAGGCTTGTCGAGCCTTCACAGGATCACGTCGAGTGTTGCCGGGATGCTCGGAGGCATCGGTGGAGGGCATGCTAACGCGGCTGGAGCAAGGATTCCGCGGGGGAAGCTCTTAGAATTTATAGAAATGCTCGACGAAAAACTTGCAAAAATTTAACCCGCCTGTCCTTCGTGTAATAAGCAGACTAGACTAAAAGTTATATTTCTGAAGCCTCCCGTTAATATTGGGAGAATTGAATAGGATAGTGCTGCTTATGGTTACGGTTGCACTGCTGGTTTACACAGCTATTTCCGGGTTCACGTTTTACGCTTCAGCGCAAGCACCCCAGTCTACCAGAATACTCTACCCTTTAAAGGATGCTGTGGTCTACGAGGATGATCCTGACCGTAATTTCGGCTCCAATTGGGAGATAGGGGTTAATTACAGGGAGGGTTTCCGAGACCGTTCCTTCATAATGTTCGATTTAAGCAGCATACCCCCAGGATCCATCGTTGTCTCAGCCATCCTAAACATATACATGTATGATCCTCCGGATCTGAACAGGAGTCTAGCATGCTACCAGGTTACTGAAGGAGACTGGAGTGAGGACAGCATTACTTGGAGAAACCAGCCGGGCGCAAGCCTGTTCATAGCATCGGTTTCAACAGGCGATAAGCCGAAGTGGCTTAAGCTGGACGTTAAAAGTTCCCTCGTGAAATTCGTCTCTGGAAGCCGCGCTGCCTACGAGCCTAACTTCGGCTGGATGCTGAGGGATTATGCTGAAGGCCTTGGTCCATATAGCTACCCGTTCTGGATGTGTTCAAAGGAGCATAAGGATTCGAGCAAGCATCCCTATCTTGAAGTCAAGTATTCTCCCCCTCGTCTAGACCTCGTTCCCTCCGGAGACTCCATGCAGGCTGGGAACTGGATTAGAATGAGGGTTTACAGGGAGACGGCGACCGGTGAAAGAATTACGCGTGCCTCCCTCAGGGTTAGGCTGGATTCAAACTCCAACTCGTCAAGCAGCAAATTCTCCTTGACGCAGGGTGGGGATGCGGTAAAAGAATTAACAATACGGGATGGCGCCACTTTCGCGGATTTCTACTATTATGAGGAGAAGGCTGGAACATGGAGTATAAGTGTTAAGGCTGTGGACTATTCTGACTATGTTGGCGACGCTGAAATCCTGAGGGTTACTCCCGGCCCGTTAGAAGGCTTCGAGTTTGAAACCATCGATTCGCCGAAGCAGGTGTCAATGCCTTTCCAGATAACCATAATCGCGCGCGACACGTATGGGAATATCAAGACTGATTACAATGGTGCGAACACTCTTTCAGACACGACGGGAACCATCAGCCCTAATAAAACCGGGGTCTTCACCAACGGCAAATGGTCCGGCACAGTAACCATTAGCAGGATAAGTAGAAGCGTAAGGATTACGACAACAGGCCTAGGGAAAGCAGGTGAGAGCAACATTTTCCAGGTTACAGCCGGCCCTCCCGCGAAGCTTGTAATCGAGCCCCGCAGCTTCAAGATGGCTGCGGGCGTAGTTTTCTCACGCCTAAACTTATCACTTAGGGATGTTAAGGATTTTGAAGCGAACAACACGTTAAACGTGGTCGTGAGCCTTTCAACATCCTCCCCAGAGGGAGAGTTCAGGCTCCCCGGAACAGCGGCTAGAATAACAAGCGTGACGATTCCAGCGGGCTCAAGCACTGTTCAAGTAGACTACTTTGACACTATCGTTGGAAACCATACTTTAACAGCTTCAGCCATAGGCTTCAAATTCACAGCGAACGTTACTGTTCTTGTTGACAAAGCTCCGCCAGCCACGCTGATAAAGATCAGGGGGCCGAAGCACGAGGCCAATAGAACTCTATACATCTCTGGCTCAACTTTCCTTGTTTTCTCGGCTGAGGATGATTTGAGCGGTGTTAAAATGATATTTTACAGGGTTGACGAGAATCCTTGGGAGTCTTACAATGCTGCTTTCGAGCTTTCACCCTATCCTGAAGGCAGGCATGAGATAAGGTATTATAG
>JAOAJQ010000059.1 GCA_026414125.1 Thermoproteota archaeon | reverse complement strand
GAATAAGCGTCAACCCAAGATACTGCATACTTTGCAACGCCTGTATTCATCTAGACGCTTGCAGGAATCATGCTATAACTGTAGTCAGGCGGAGAGTTCTTCACGGAAAGGGCTTTTCAGCAGTCTGGGCTAAAGCTCTTGATAGCCTTCTGGGTGGGAAACCCTTGGCGATGGAGCTGGATGCTGAAAGCCACCGGAGGATAAGGAGGCTTATTGAGGAGGCTAGGCTCTGATGGCGGAGGAACCGAGGATAGGGGTGTTCGTATGCCACTGCGGGAAGAATATCGCTGGCACAGTTGACGTCGTCAAGGTTGCTGAGTCTGCTAGGACTCTTTCCAACGTTGTCTACTCTTCTCACAATCTTTACACTTGCTCGGATGCCGGCCAGGCTGAGATAAAGAGAATAATTAAAGAATATGGGCTTAACAGAGTTGTCGTTGCAGCCTGCAGCCCGAAGATGCATGAGCCCACTTTCAGAGCATGCGTCTCGGAAGCAGGTTTAAACCCGTACCTTTTTGAAATGGCTAACATAAGGGAGCACTGCTCTTGGGTTCACATGGGGGATCCTGAGGGCGCCACTAGGAAGGCTATCGACCTTGTTAAAATGGCTGTTGCCAAGGCCCGGCTCTTGGAGCCGCTTAAGCCGATAATCGTCCCAGTGGAGAAAACTCTGCTAGTAATAGGCGGCGGGCTGGCTGGCATGAGGGCTGCGCTCGACGTTGCGGACGCGGGGTACAACGTAATACTTGTTGAGAAAAACACTATGCTAGGCGGTAAAACAAGGCTTCTCGGTAAAACTTTCCCCATGGTTGACTGCACAGCCTGTCTCGTCAACGAGATGATCAACAGGGTTCTCACACACCCACGAATAAGAGTGTTGACACTGTCCGAGGTTGCCGCGGTGGAGGGCTACGTTGGCAACTTCATCGTGACAGTAAGGAGGAAAACTTCAAAGGTTTCAGAGACGTGCGTAGGCTGCGGAAAATGCGTCGAGAAATGTCCAGTACAGGTTGAAGAAGAGTTTTCCCACGGGCTTTCTAAAAGGAGGGCGATATACCTTGTTGAGAAGACACAGGGTACTGTTGCCTGCGAGCAGGGTCTGGAGAAAACCCTCCATATTCATGGGCTTGTTGGAAAACCCTTGGCTGCAGTAATAGACGAGAAGAATTGCACAGGCTGCGGCGGATGCATAGAAGCATGCCCGGTTAAAGCAATAGATCTTAAATCACCGGGTCTGGAGGAAGTTTTCAAGGTTGGGGCGATAATTCTCGCAACAGGCTTCGACCTCTTCAACCCGTTGAGGAAACCGGAGTACGGGTACGGTAGGCTTAGAAACGTCTTCACAAGCATGGAGCTTGAGAGGATGCTTACGCCGGACGGTCCAACCCAGGGTAGACCGGTAAGACCCTCGGACGGGAAGCAGGCTGGTAAAATAGCCTTCATACAGTGCGTAGGATGTAGAGACGAACAGGCAAACATCTACTGCTCAAGAATATGCTGCATGATAACACTGAAGCAGGCTCTCCTTCTTAAGAAGAACAACCCTGGCATTGACGTAACGGTTTACTACATAGATGTCAGAGCAGGAGGGAAAGAGTATGAAACAATATTCAGGATGGCGAAGGAGAAAGGAGTACGATTCCTCAGGGGTAGGCCGAGCACGGTCGATGAAGCAAACGGAATGCTGAAGATACGGGCGGAAGACACTCTCAGCGGGGAGATAACAGAGGAGCGATACGACCTCGTAGTCCTCGCAACAGGCATGCAGCCCTCGGAAGGCACGGACAGGCTGGGAGAAATACTTAGAGTGCCGAGAGACCAGAACGGATTCTTCATGGAGGCACACATCAAGCTTAAACCTGTTGAAACAGTTGTAAACGGCATATACTTAGCGGGCTCGTGCGCAGGCCCGACGGACATACCTATGACAATAGCCAGGGGACACGCGGCAGCCTCAAAAACACTAATGCTCTTCTCCAGAGACTTCATGGAACTCGAGCCAATAACAAGCTACGTCGACCCGTTGAAATGCAAAGGCTGCCTAGCGTGCACAAAAATGTGCCCCTTCCAAGCCCTGAAACCAATCGAAAAGGAAGGCAGGAAAATAATACAGGTCACGCAGTCAATGTGCGCAGGATGCGGAACATGCGCAGCAGGCTGCCCCTTCAACGCACTCAACCAGCACCACTTCACAGATGAGCAAATATTTGCACAAATCGATGCAGCACTCGAAGAACAACCCCGAGAAAAAATTATAAGTTTCAATTGTAACTGGTGTAGTTTCGCTGGCGCGGACATGGCTGGCGTATCAAGGTTCGAATATCCTTCAAGCGTAAGGATAATTAGAGTTATGTGCTCAGGCAGGATCAGCGAGAAAATGATCATCAGAGCTTTCGAGAAGGGAGCAGGCATGGTTCTCGTCGCGCCTTGTCACCCTGCAGACTGTCATTACATCAGCGGGAACGAGTGGGCTCGCAGGAGGGTTGAGGCTTTGAAGAAGAAGCTTGGCAAGATGGGTGTTAATCCTGAGAGGCTTTGGTTCGTTTATGTTTCCGCTGCCGAGGGTAATGTTTATCAGAACACGATTATTAAAATGCATGAATATTTGCAGAAGCTTAAGAACGGGGAGATGAGCTGGGGTGCTAAGGAGGCTACTCCTCTCGTTCCTTCTCCATCTTAGCCAAAAATTCTTTTCTGGACTTTTTAAACCTCATGATCCTTGTCTAATTCGAAGGCTGCGAGGATCGCGTCAGACCTTCTCAACACTTCATTAATCATTTTCTCTTCCGTTATACGCGTACTAATACGAGAATCTTTGCAAAGAGAATTAAGTTTGACCAATATCTTGTTAATGCCTTTCGAGAGGGTTAAAAACGTTGTTTCTTTTAAGAGCGCTACATGAGGAGGGCTTCTACTGGAACAAGCTTCTTTTTAACTACGTCAGGCGCTAGGCTTAACCCTTCCATAGCGACTGAGCCGAGCAAATATGCGTCTTCATCGCCGAAAATTACTGGAGTTGATGATAGACGGTAGCCCTCGATTTCAATGCCGACTTCACCCAGCTCCCTCTCCACCACCCTGTTATCAGCGAGCCTCAGCCTTACTCTCCTTATCGGCTTAACATCCAGTTTTTCAAGGAGAGAACCGGGTAAAACAGTATACGTGAAGCCACTGTCGACAGTTAACTCTACGTCCGTCTCCTTAGCGCTGACGAATACGTTCCAGACTCTAGCTTTCACCTTGAATACTCCCACAACCGTTTCTAAAAATGGTGTTTCCAATATTTAAGCGTAACTATTTCACGACTTATCATGAATCTCGATCAGGAGAAAAGTGCAGTAAAGCTGTAAGTTTTTCGTCCAGCTATAGTGATGAAGCTGACATAGATACGGTGCTTCTCCTTATGGTCTTTCAAACTTTTCTTACCAGTTCTTCTTCACTGTTTATTCGTGTAGGCTCCAGACGCCCAGTTTAGTAGAATGTAGAAGACGTATGTTTGGTACCAGTGGGTTTCATGATGGTTTCTCTCTTCAAACCTATATTTTTCCTCAGAGGTGGCTTCAAGGTCTGAACCTATGTATATAATTCTCCTGTTAGGATCTTTAGAGAGCACGGCTGCCGGCGTATTCTCAATGTTGCCGGAGAAGCCCTCTGGCGGTTTCCCCCATAGTGCGATGGTTTCACTCCAGTCTTTAGCCTTAACCCTACAGGCCTTGAAACCGTCTTCAGACTCATAGAGGGATCTCTTTCTTAGAGCTGGTTTCAAGATGTTTTTACCTAAGTAGCTTATGTTTTTCGATTTAAGATTTTTTTCTTCAAGTGTTACTGGACAATTAATGCTTGAAAAGGGTTCCCCCATCCACATGACTCCGCCTTTCATCGATATGAACTCGTCTGCAATAGGGCCATATTCCTCAGGATCCTGGTTGACCAGCCATAACGCCACATATCTGCCTTTTTTAAGCATCAGCTTTGCCTCGTTCAAATCATCTATGAAGTAAAGGTTCGGATAGGAGTGCATGATGTTCCTTTCTACACCTTTAGAGTAAACGTAGAAGCAGGCTGGGAAGACCCTTATCTTAAGCGAGTCAGAGCCCTTGAGGCCGAGGAACTCCCAGTCCACCGGTATGTCTACGTCCAGCTGATCCCAAAGATGCAGGTGGTAGTCGGGTGTAATCATTGACAGGGATATTTTTCTAGTTTCCCCCGCCTCCATTCTCGCCTCATAAACCGTCTCGCTTATTTCCCAGCCTTCAGGTGGTTTAACAACGAACCTGAGGGTTCCGGACCTGCCGCTGTGATTCTTCGCCTCAAGCTCGTAGTCAGCCCTAACACGGGGTGATTCGGCCATCGGGGGAATAAGCCTGAAGCATATTATATCCTTGGCTTGAAGAATAAGTGGCCATGAAGGCATTGATTCACCATTCCTGCTCGCGATGGGTGTGATCGCATACCCCTTGTCTTTCTCAGCGAAGAGAGGCATTACCTTAAAGAGGCGAGTGTTTTGTCGTCTGCCAGCCTCCTCGTATTTCCATCCTTCAGGCACGTGTAGAGATAGGGAGCAATCTGTGAAGTCTTCAGCCTCGGCTTCAACCTCTATCTCTAAGCCGGGTATGAAGACGTTGTCAAGAGCATTTGCTACTTGAACCCCGTCCCTCTTCTTTAAACGCAACTCGACGCTTGGAAAAAGTTTCTCGCCGACCACAACCATTCCCCAGGTCTTAAACTCCGGGGCTTCGATTCTGATCTTCCGCTCCTCAACCCTGCTATTCAAATTTTTCACACCATATTCCGGGGTGGCGAAAGACACTTCCGGAGGCCACTTTAAATTGAAACTTGAACAATCCAGCTCTATCGACACGTTTTTAATAAACGGCGTTTCAGGATTTATGTTCAGCAAATGCATAATAATTTCTTCCCTCCCGCTCAAAAGAACTCTACGATTAACTATGATCCTTAACGATTCATGCTTGTTAATAGGTTTTGCAATGTCTTGGGGAACGTAAACATCCACGTATGGGCCGTAAATATAGTCTGAAAACCTTCTGGAGAACCTCACGTATTCTTCCGACGGGTCGCTGTGGCTAACATCCGTCCCCTTGTTGGCCAAAGTAGTGGCGTAAGAAAGGTTCTGGTAAGCCTCGTCGAACGGCGTGTAGGTGTGCCAACCCCACCAGTTTATGTTGCGACACCTTAGGCTTCGCAGCCTCATCCTCCTGTGGAAATCGTCCCATGAAGACGGGTGGCCCAGCGACTCGCCCATGGCTGTCCAGCCGAAGCGCCAGTTCTCCTCATCAATATACATACGTGCCAAGTTGTTCGGGCAAACTACGAAGTTCGGGCTTCGCTCCGAGAGCCTGTGGGCCTCAGAATACCGTCCGAAAGCCTCATCCAGATGTATAAAGTCGAATCCGATCCGCTGGGCGAACTCAAGCTGAGAAAGCATCCATTCGGAGAAAGTCAAGGGGACGGGGAGATCCTTGTTCCACTCGGAGGAAGGGTCTCTAGCACCCCAGAAACGCTCCCTCGCACCATGCCAGTAGTGGCCCGCGTAAGCCTTCATGAAGTCATCCGTCCAGTTTTCTTCAGCGTCTGGAAGCAACGCGAATGTAATGGCCATCATGCCTCCGCTCATGTATGTTCCAACCCTTCTGCCTTCAGCGTGATGCTTCTCTATCAGCTGTACTCCGTCAACTGTAGGCCTGCAGCTACACCTGTACCAGAGCGGCTGTGTCCTAGGAAACCCCTCCAGAGACCATTCTCCTCCAGACATGAAAACAACCCCTCTACGCGCATCCAGAGACTCCACGCCCTCCCTGCCCCACTCGCTATCCGTATAATAATACCGCAAGTCCTTCGACCATCTTGGGAGTTTTAACGAGATTAACGCTCCCTTAGCCCTTAGAAGACGTTCCACTGCTTCAAGCAGGAGGCTTTCCCTCTCCAGGTCGAAGCCCAAGTCGTAGTTTTCAGCCCTTCCCCAATAGCCTTCCTCCCAACCTTTTGTAGACCTGTATTTCCTTAGAAGTTTTTCAGCTTCTTTCAACGCATTGCCGACGTCAAGGGGTAAATAGCCTTTCCTCCTGGCTTCAGCAGACTCCTCTTCAACCCTATCCTTCAGCCTCCAGACTTCAGCTTCATCCATTCTTCATCTGACGCTGTGTCTTACTCTTTCTTTTATTCTTTAGCGCAGAGTTCACACCTGGCTTAATCGAGAAATGTTCAAGAAAGAAATAAGCAGTGCCACATCTACCTGTTTAACGGACTGAAAAAGAACTCTGGTGCATGCTCACTTGCTGGCTATTATCACGTTTCTAAACTTGAGGGAGGGTGCTGAAACCCCGTAGTCGTGTCTCATATCCTTACCAACAATGTCCAAACCCTCTTTAAGCATCCCGTAGAAATTGCCCGATATAACCCCGTTTTTCACGGGCCTAACTATCTCACCGTTCTCAACCATGTACGCGTGGGTTATGGTGGCGTTTAAATGCCCGCTGACAGGGTTCGACATCCATTCCCCTATCGTGCTCATCACCAGTACGCCGTTCCTAGTCTCGCTGACGATCTCTTCAAAAGTTGCCTCTCCAGGTTTAAGGTGGAGGTGGTGTAGAGAAGGCCTCGGAGCCGTGGAGTAGCCTCTCGACGCGTTGCCTGTTGATTCCCTGCCCTCCCTGTTTGCAGTGTAAGTGTCGTAGACAAACGTGTTTAGAACACCCTTGCTCACTACCGCTAGGTTCTGCGTGGGGAATCCCTCGTCGTCAAAAGGCTTCGAGCCCAATGTGTCCATGCTGGAACCTAGGTCCTCTATGGTAACCTTGTCCGACATTATCTCCATGCCTATCTTTCCGGCGAGTGGTGACCTGCCTTCTTGAACATTCAAAGCTGAAACCGCTGGGCTAAGCATGACGGGCAGCAGAGAGTCGGAAACCCTGTTGAGCGTTACCACCTCATACTTCCCGTTGGGTATTGAGCCTGCTTTAACAAACTCCTTGGCTCTTGAACCTGCTTCAAAACCCGTCTTCCCAGCCTCAAGCCCTCTGAGGCTTCTTGCTATGCTGTATTCCGAGTAGGTGCCGACTTCACCAGCCTCGTCAACCCTCGCATCTATGTAGAGGAACGCTAGGGTCTCCCTCCTTGTAACCGGGCCCCCGTAAGTGTTAGCGTAAATCGCCTCCATGGCTCTAGAAGTAAGGAAGCCCCGGATAGGCTTAGCCTCCCCGCAGCCCTCCTTAACAGAGTCCAGAAGCACCCTCGCAATGGGAAGCAGGTCCTCCGGCGTCGCCTCTGCAGTAGCCTTGTCGAAGGTTTCCCCAACATCCTTTGTCCCGATCTTCTCGTTCATCCTCACCCATCTGGGGTCAGATGGAGAAACCCTGG
>JAOAJQ010000058.1 GCA_026414125.1 Thermoproteota archaeon | reverse complement strand
GAGGCAATAAGATAAGTCTTTATAACTATCCTATTTCGTAGAGTGCGACGCCATGGTAAACTATACTCGCTTTAGGCTTGGCGCCACCGCCCTCTCGCTGGAGGGAGTGTTAGAAGGCTTAGAACTTGAAGACGGCAAGATGCTTCTCGACTATTCTAAGCTGGTTAAGAAGACTGTTGAAAGAGGCTTTAGCCATGTCGAGCTCAGCACCGACCTCTACTATGTTTACCCGGCCTCCTTCTCTAAGGATAACTTGGCGGAATGGGTACGCATGCAGGAGGAGGGTGTTTCCTTCTCCGCACATCTGCCCATCTGGTCTATCGAGCTGGTTTCTCTTGTAGAGGATGTTCGAAAGGCCTCTGTAAATTCGGTCATTAAGCCTGTTGAGATGCTAGAGGATCTTAAACCTATTGCATATGTTCTTCACGTGGCTGGCCCCTTGGCTGCGGAGGTCAACAGGATGGAGGCTGATCCAAACTGTAAGCGGCTTTTCTTCGAAATTCTCGGCGGGATTGCTTCAAGAAGCGTTGAGCAGATAGTTGAATCCATGGCTGATATAGGTGTGGATTCGCGTAGAATAGCCTTGGAGTCGATAGAGTTCCCTTTTTCGAAAACCCTTGAAATTGCGGAGAGGTTCAACACATCAATCTGCATAGACACAGGGCATATTCTCGCAGGATATTCTGGAGAAATAGGTGTTAAAGAGGCTCTTGAAAAATCCTCAGAAAGGTTGGGAGAGATACATCTGCACGATGCCTATAGGCGTGTGGAGGGCGGGAGGCTGGTTGTTAAGGATCATCTCCCACTGGGGGCTGGAGATCTTAATATTAAAGGCTTCTTGAAGATTTTAGAGCAAATCGGGTTCACCGGTCCGGTGGTCTTTGAACTGTGTTTGAAAGATGCTGAAGCCTCTTTAAACAAAATAATGTCATTTCTATAGAATATTAGTGCTACTTGCTTAACTCAAAAGGAAAGCAAAGTTTATAAAAAGTCAAAAAATTCTGGCTCCTTCGAGGAGCGATATGGGCATGTCAGCGGAACCGTCAAATCCTGAGAAGAGAGTGAAGTGGAAAGAAGACCCACTTATGTGTGCTGCCGAGATTAGGACTAAAGTTTAACAGGATTTAGAGTGAAAATGTCCCCTTGCAGGCGGAGAAGGAAGAGGTTTTCAAGCTTAAACTGCCTGATTCATCCTAGAAGCGTTGCTTTAATAGGGGCGTCTTCAAACAGGTTTAAGATAGGCGGGATAATGTGGAGTCACCTGCAGAGTTTTCCTGGGAGAAAATATCCTGTCAACATTAAGCAGGAGACGATGGGTGGTGTTAAGGCATATGCGAGGGTGAAGGATATCCCTGAAAAGATTGACCTCGCAGTCATAGCTGTGCCTGCAAAAAGTGTTCCAAGCGTAATAGATGATTGTATAGAGAAGAGGGTTAAAGCTGTCATAGTCATCTCCGGCGGCTTTAGCGAAACAGGCGAGGAAGGGCGGAAATTGGAGAATGAGATTAAAAGTAAAATCTTGAATACAGAGATGGTGTTGCTTGGGCCAAACACCTTGGGTGTTTACGTTCCTCGTGAAAGACTGGATACGATGTTTGTTCTGAGGGATAAGTCTAGGAGGCCGCCTGATGGTCCAATAGCCTTCATCTCTCAAAGCGGAGCTTCTGCAAGCGGCTTCATGGACATGGCTGAATCCCATGGTTACGGTATTTCCGCCTTCGTGGGGTTGGGAAACAAGCTGGACGTTAACGAGAATGATATGCTGGAACTCTTTTCCAAAGACAGTAAAACCAGAGTAATTTGCATACATATCGAATGCTTTGCAGAGGGAAAAAGATTCCTGCAGCTTTGCAGAAAAATAACTATTAGTAAACCAGTGGTGGTTTTAAAAGCCGGAAGGACAGAGGCTGGAGCAAGGGCGGCCATGTTGCACACCGGTTCAATGGCTAAACCCAGCCTAGCTATGGAGGGAGCCTTTAAGCAGGCCGGGATAATTAGAGCGAACGATCTGCTTGAGCTCTTCGACTACTCCCGTATCCTTGCCTACCAGCAACCTATGTTTGGGCCAAACATAGTGGTTGTGACTTCTGGCGGAGGCTACGGTGTGATTGCAGCTGACTACATTGAGGACCAAAACGTGGGAGGAGGATTAAGATTGGCGGAAATTTCTCCTGATTCAAAGAGAAAGCTGATGGCGAGGCTACCGAGTTTCGCTTCTGTCGATAACCCTGTTGATCTCACAGGGAACGTAACCGATGAAATGTTTGACTATGTTTTCAAGGTTGTTAATGAAGATGAGAATACTGATGGCATTTTAGCGTTCCCTCTGCTTCAAACCCCTTATACTACTGATAATCTAGTTGAAATCGTGTGGCGGTGGTTTAAAAACGGCAGGAAGCCTATGGTTCCATGCATAATCGGCGGTTTGCATTCGGAAGAGGTGATAAGGAGGCTTGAATCCAGAGGAATGCCTGTTTTTCCAGACATTAGGCGTGCAGTGATTTCTCTCAGAGTTCTTTATGAAAGAGGGAGGTATTTGATGAGGATGAGAAATAAGACGGGTGATGCACGATGAGCGGAAAATCTTTTCAGAGAATATTGAATTATGCTTCTGCAACCGGAAGCAAAGTCATCCCGGAGCACCTGGTTAAGCCATTTCTTGTAAACCATGGTATAACTGTTCCCAGCTACGTAATAGTGAAAGAGCCCTCTGACTTAAAGAGAGCGGGTAGATTGCAATTCCCAGTTGTCCTCAAGGTTTCTTCAAATAGATTCGTTCATAAGACGGATGTGGAAGGAGTTTTACTGAACATAAGGGATAGTTCTGAGCTTAAGCGTTCTGCTGCCGCTTTCAGAAAGAGGTTCGGAGCGGAGCCTCTGTTGGTTGAGGAGATGGTGGACGGTGGTGTTGAAGCAATCTGTGGTCTGATTCATGACGAAGACTTCGGGATGTGCATCATGATTGGGATCGGAGGCATTTACGCTGAAATCTATAGGGATGTTTCGATCAGAGTTCTTCCGATCTCCAAAGCAGACGTGTTGGAAATGATAAGTGAGTTGAAGGGTAAAAAATTGTTCGAAGGCTTCAGGAACATAAGGATTGACAAGGCAGCTTTTACAGAGCTGGTTTTAAAGTTTTCTGCAATAGGGGAAAAATATGGAAAACACATCTTGGGCTTAGATGCGAACCCGGTGATTTTAGGCAAAAATTACGCAACTGTCGTGGATGCGAAAATGATCTTAAAATAGGCTTACAATGGTCTTATGGGAAAAGGGGGCGTACTCCTCTACTCCTAAAATAGTTTAAAACCTCCTCCTGCTCACCGCCGGAGAGCTTTCTAAACCTCTCGCCTGCACTTATTATCTTCGGCCAAAGCCTTATGTCGCACGCCATGGAGTAAGTTGCAACCGGCTCTTGGGAAAGTGTGAACCACACCGCCTTGTCAATATCCTCCTGCTCATCCATCGGCTCATACCAAGTTTGGTATTTTCTCTCCCCGGTCCACCTGCCCTTTGAAATCGCCTTTATGGCAATAACCCCAATATCCCTGTCTCTTGCGATTTTCAGAACCGGGTTAAAATCGTTCTCTGGTGCAGGCTCAATAATGCTTCCAACATTCACAGGTATCAGCACGGTGTCGAAGTCAAATTTTTCAAGGGCTTTAACCACTATCCTCATGTCCGAGTGGGCTGTTAGCCCTATATGTCTTATTAATCCCTGTTCACGAGCCTCAAGAAACGCTTTCATAGCACCGTTCTCACTGAAAATTTTTTCAAGCTCGTCCAGCGTGTTGACTGCGTGAAACTGATACACGTCTAGGTTTTCAACTTGGAAACGGGACAGGGTTTGCCGGAGCTCCCCCCAAGCCCCCTCCCTGGTTCTCTCAAGAGTTTTCTCAGTTATAACCAGCTTGTCACGATTTCTTCTTATTAGCTGTCCAAGCCTGGTTTCCGCATCCCCGTAGCTGGGTGCCACATCAACCATGTTAATGCCTTTCTCAACGGCTTTTTCAAAAGCCTTCAAGCCTTCCTCCGTGTTTGGAGCTATTCCTGGGCCGCAGCCTCCTATGGCGAGTATGCTTACCTTGAAACCGGTTCTGCCCAGAATCCTATACTCCATGATAAACCGGTTCCTAAACCCGCTATTAAGCTTTAAAAAACAGGTTGGGAGACGTTTCTAAACCAGCTTCATTCTCTTAAGGTTTTCCAGACAGCGTTTCACGCATTCTAGAGGCGGGTAGGCATAGCTCTCCTGCTCAACAATGTACCACTCTGTTCCACCTACCGTTTTACACAGCTCGAAGAATTCGCGCCACTTCATTTCCCCTTCTCCCACCACAGCCTTAGGGTCTTTAGAGGAATACTCTTTCACATGGACAGTTACAGCCCTACCAGGGTATTTTCGGATGATCTCCAGAATGCCCTCTGCATTCACTCCTCCGTGCATCGCGTTCCCAGTGTCCAGCTGCATCACCACCTCAGGAATCGTGGAGCTGAAGAACAAATCCCATATTCTCTCCCCGTTAACAGTTTTGAATTCGAACATATGGTTATGGTAGCCGACCCTCATACCTTCTTTTCTAAGCTTTCTAGCTATTTCGTTGAAGAGTTTAGCTGTCTCCAAGCAATTGTTTTTCGAGCTCAGCATTTCAGAGGGTAAGCCTGGAACTATTAGAAACCTGTTTTCTAAGACACGGTTAAACTCAACAGTCTTACCCAGTTCTTCTCCGAGCAGAGTATCTATAGATATGTGTGTCCCTGCTACCTTCAAACCCAGGTCGTCGAGGATCGCCCTAAGGTTTTCAGCACTTCTCTCGTAATATCCTGCGAACTCAACTCCCTCGTAACCCATTTCAGCAACCGCCTTAAGCGTCCCTTCAAGATCCTTAGCGCAGTTTTCGCGTATCGAGTAGAGCTGCAGTGCTATTCCCATTTCTCCTCGCAACATGAGAATGCTGAAAATATTTTAACTTTTTGGTTAACCAAGGCTTAATGTGATTTCCTGTTAATGATGAGACCAGGTTGATTCATAGGGGTTAGATTTATTTTACACCACTAACCCTTCAACTTAAGCTTTTAAAAAGACGATTTACACAAGCTGTTTCTCCAAGCCCTTAAGCTACTGGTCACGGGCTAATGGCGGATTTATGGGTAGAACGCCGTGTTTCCAGAGCGTTTCAGTCACCGTTCTAATACCCTTCCTGTAATGATCCGGGTGAACATCTTCCGTAACGCTTATGATGAAGCCTTCTCCCGGGGCGATTTCCTCGAGCAGTCTCATCGTGAAGCTCCTTATTTCTTCAGGTGTTCTGAGGAACACTTCCTCCGGAAAGTTCATCCACACTATTTTACTCCTCCATGCTCCTCTAGCCTCTTTTGGTGAAAGGTCTCCTCCCGGTGGCGGCGTGAAGGCCTCTATAGCGTCAAGCCTTGTTTCGCCTATAAGGTTTTTAAGCGCTTTAAGTCTGCCGTCCATATGTGAAATAACGGTCTTCCCTTTCTCGTGGAGAATATCCGCATACTTATTATAGTATGGGAGGCAGTATCTCTCGAATAGGCCTGGAGATATAAGCATCGAGTCAATGTTATCGCCCACTCTGACTATTTCAGCCGGAGAGTCAGCTATTATCCTGTACATTTTTAGAAAACTCTTGTCCAGAGCTTCAATCAACTCCTCTATCGCCTCCCTGTTTCTCTGGTACATGATTGCGAATGTTTTAAAACCCATGTACCTGACGATTATCTTCATAAGAGGAGTGTAATCAGCCCAAACCGTAACAATACCGTCTCCCTCCAGTTCTTCTTTAATCCTGATATAGTTCTCATAGTCCGGCTCGTAGACAGTGTCCTCTATCATGAACATTAAAGCCTTGATGTCGCTCACGTTTTTCACCGGGTGCTCAACGGTCCAGGAGCCGCCTGGAAACTGAAACCTCATCCCAATCCGCGTCTTCGAGTTTAGCTCGCCAACCGGAGTACGGTAGGTCGTGTAGACATAGTCGCCCACTGTTCTACTCTCTATCCTGACGTTCGGCATGGATGCCCTGTATATGCCGCATCTTTCCTCAAGCCCAAGTCCCATGTCTCTCATCCTGCGCTCGAAACTCCCCCTTGGAAGATGACTGGAGTATATGAGCCAAGGAATCTTGTCAGGCACTCTTCCTTTAAGAACATTGTCAACCCTTTCCCGTGGCTCCATGACGTCTCGACCCTCCACGTTTACATCGGTTTATTCCCCAACCTTTCGACTAGGGCTGACGGGCAGGCTAAAGTAGCCACGTAATCTGGACACTTCCTATAGTCTAGGTTTACGCATTCCCACGCTTTCCCCTCCGCCTCAAAGAATTCAACAAGGTCTATCAGCATCCGCTCAGCCAGTTGACGGTTGGTGAGAGATATTGCGTAGGCCACCCATCCTGTCGCTGTCCCCCAGTAAGCCCCGTTTTGATAGGTGCCAGGCTTCATCTCCACAAGGGTTTTCTCCCAGGCAAAGGGCTCAGGCAGATGCCTAACCTGCCCCCATTTAACTATCCTGTCGAAATGGCTTGAGAGCCATCTTGAAATCTCTAAGGCTCTCTGGCCGTCAACCGCGTCCACCCATACGGAGTACGCGGATCCCCATACATCCGGTTGTCTACAGTCTACGGAGGCTGCGAAGAAATAGCCTTCCCCAGACCACAGTTTTTCCAGCGAGCTTTTTACTTTAACAGCCCAAGCCTCATGCTCCTTAGACTCATCCATTCTTCCCACCGCCCTATAGAGCTCAGCCATTTTGACATGCGCCTCGTACAGGAGTAATGAGGAAAACAGTTCTTCACCGGTTTTAGCTACACAGTCCGTAAAGCCGTAGGGCGAATGCGGACTACTGGGGTTAATCCAGATTAAATCTGCTTCCCTGCTTAGCGGTAGTGAGCCTAAGGCTTTCTCCAGCCTGCCCGCAGTCAGAATAAATGGGGAAGCATCTCCGTAGGCGCGCCATATTTCCCATGCTATTTTAACTGCAAACTGAGGATTGTCAGTCGGAGGGTTTGAACCGAGAACATTATAGTATGGTTCCCCATCTGGGCCAACTCTATCTGGAATAACCCCGTCCTCCCTCTGGCGGTTAAGTATGTATAGATAGGCCTTGACGGCATCGTTGTGCGGGATAAAGCCGGGAAGGCCTTCAAGCATGTAGCAAAAGTCTCTCGTCCAGAGCGCGTTGTAGTTTCCTCCTCCGTCCGGTCTGAATAAGGTTGTTCCATCCGAGGCTTTCAACAAGCATTTGTCAATGAGTTTTCCCGCTTCCTCAACAATCCTCGTTAATGCCTCGTCGAAATTCATGAAGGCTCACCGTCTCGTATCCTATAAGTCTTATTTATTGTTTAAAAGAGTTTGGGCCTAGTGTATCATCCTGCTTTTCAGGTGCCTGTTTACTCAC
>JAOAJQ010000057.1 GCA_026414125.1 Thermoproteota archaeon | reverse complement strand
CCCCTACTCCACGGCCACGTTTTCTTTTAAGCTTTTTACTTTCTGAAACGGTTCAGAGTGTGAATCATCACGCCGCTCCTCGAGAAGCTTTCAATACGTTCTTTAAACTCCTCCTTGAAATCGTCAACCGTCCTAGGGTCGGCCAGCAGCTCGACTAGAAGCCTGGAGCCGCTCAGCAGGGTTGTCCTAGCCCTGTACCTGACCCTAATGTAGTCGCTCACACTCGTGTCGCAATCCTTCAGCACAGCAACAAAGGCCTCCCTTATCACGTCATACTCCAGTGAACCCGTCTTAACCTCGAAGACACAAGGGTTTTTCTCAAGAACCTTCACGATGTTTTCAAACTTCTCCTGAGGCAGGGTGAAGGTCAGCGATATCTCCGAGGTCTTCCCGTTCACCATGCCGACCGTGATCGTGTCAATGTTTATCGCTCTCCTCGCGAATATTGAGGATATCCGCTCCATTACCCCAGGCATGTTGAGGACCTTGAGCACGATGAACCTCTTATTCTCGTCTGAAGCCATCTCGCCCTACCTCCTTACGATGACGCTGTCAAGCGGGGAAGCCGGTGGAACCATTGGGAAAACATTGTCCTCCCTTTCAACAATCACGTCTAACACAGCCGCCTCATCCTCTTTTAAAGCGGCTTCAAGAGCCTCTTTAAGCTCGCTTATCCTCGTCACTTTAAACCCTCTGGCACCGAAGCCCTCTGAAACCCTGGCTATGTCAGCCCTGCCCTTCAAGTCCACAGCAATATACCTCCTGCCGTAGAAAAGCTCCTGCCACTGTCTCACCATCCCTAGGAAATAATTGTTGAGAACAAGGACTATTATCGGCAGATTATAGTCGACTGAAACCGGCAGCTGGTTGCAAGTCATGAAGAAGCTTCCATCCCCAGCTATGTCGAAAACACGGCTACCGGGGAAGGCTGCCTTAACACCGATCGCCGCCGGAAGCCCGAAGCCCATTGTGCCTAGACCGCCGGAGGATATGAACTGTCTTGGACGCCTAGCTGGGAAATGGAGCGAAGCATACATCTGACACTGGCCCACTTCAGTCGTCACAAAGTCTTCAGGCCTTACGTAGTCGCTCAGAACCCTGACGGCGGTACTAGGGTCAACCGGGACAGCATCGTAATCGTAAAGAAACTCAGACTCCTTCCTGAGCTGCTTTACCCTCTCTCCCCACGTGCCAGCCTTACCCTTCTGGAAAAGCTTTAGAACGGTTTCGCGAATCCTGCTTAAAACCTGCTTAGCGTCGCCGGCGATGCCCAGGTCAGGCTTAAGCAGTTTCCCAATCTCAGACCTATCTATGTCCACATGAATCTTCCTCGCCCTCGGGGCGAAGCCGCTTAGCTTACCAGTAGTCCTGTCGCTGAACCTCATGCCTACTGCAAGAACCAAGTCGCTCTCCTGAACAGCCTTGATCGCGCCGATCCTCCCGTGCATCCCAACCATGCCTAGGGACAATGGGTGGTCATCAGGAATACTCCCCTTACCCATCAGCGTAGTCGCCACGGGAGCGTTTAGAAGCTCAGCGAGGGCAGTGAGCTCGCTTGACGCGCCTGATATTATTACTCCCCCGCCGGCGATTATTACCGGTCTCTCAGCCTCAACCAGCATCCTGGATGCTGCTAGAATCTCCCCGTCGGAGGGGGAAGGCGGAGTGTAAGAGTAAACGTAGAAATCATCGTCAGGCTCACCCTCCATCAGCTGAACATCCCTGGGAACATCTATGTGAACAGGACCAGGCCTTCCGGACAAGGCTATTTTAAAAGCGTTCTCCAGAGCAGAGTTAAGCTCGTTCAAATCCCTAGGTAGAAAGTTCATCTTAGTCAACCCTATCATCATCGAGAAAACATTAGCCTCTTGGAAGCCGTCGTAGCCTATGAGCGGCGTCGCAACCTGGCCGGCTATGCTTAAAACCGGTGAAGAATCCAAGTAGGCGTTGGCGATTCCTGTTGCAAGATTAGTTGCGCCAGGCCCCGACGTGGTGACGACGACACCAATCATTCCGGTTGCCCTAGCATACCCGTCAGCCATGTGGGCAGCACCTTGCTCATGCCTCGTCAGAATGAACTCTATGTCGCGCTCCTTATACAGCTCGTCAAAGAACGGGAGCACGGCTCCACCAGGAACTCCGAAGATGGTTTTAACCCGGTTCTCCTTCAGCTTCTCCACTAGCAGTCTAGACCCTGAAACCATTTACAACACCTCTAGCAGACAGTCTTTTGAAAACCCTTGTTTCTCTAGCGGAGGCTGGTCTTGCAGCGGGACTCCTGCAGTTGGTGGACGGTGTCCCGCCCCCTTGGAGCGTGAATATTATGGTACACTCAGCGCACCTCCTAACCAGTGTGGCCACCGGGAGGCCTATATTAACCTTTCCCCTAGAGCCGGCTAAATATCGTCGATACGAATATTCATGACCACTCGAGAACACGCAAACAAGGTTGAAAAGAAGAGTACTACAGAAAGGATTAGAATGGCTACAATCAGTCTGAATGATACGTCAGACTTAAATATGTCGAGGAAGGAAGAAGGGGACTGCTGATTAGGCGTAACCGTCGCGCTGAAAACAAGAGTCATCAAGCTGAAAACAATCACGCAGAGAAAGGCTGCCTTTGAACTAGCAAGTTTTCTAAAAACCTCTTCGGAGAAAACGGAACCAAAGGAGAGTGAGAAAAGCCAGTTGCCGTGTGTTATTAAGAGAAAATACATAAGGCTCGAAATTACTTCGTCGCTTAAAGAATGAATTGAAGGTATTAAAACTACTACTGTCTTTAGCTCCAAGAGAATAAGGGAAACCAAACAGTGTATTAGCAACGGCGTATACTCAGACATGTTAACGTAAAGCCCCAGTTTAACTCCCCTGTTTAAAAACTCTTTCCGCCAGATCTCAAGCTCAAAGAACGTTGAGAAGAGAACAATCATCATCCATGTGACTGGAAGTAATGGAATAATGGGTTTAAAGAATTCCCAGTTGGAATTTACTATGATATAAGCAACTAATGCTGCTGGAGCAAACTCCAAGATCATGAAGAGTGGTGATGTGAAGAAGAGCTTCAGCTCCCGGTCAATAAGGTTAGCCAAGACACGTCACTCCTCCATAAACCTGTTAGCTGACTCAAGCAGGTGCTGCCTACTGCTAACTATCTTGTTCACCGTAGCATTGTTCTTAACCAGGAACTCCAGCACCCTCTGGATTTTCTCCGGGGTATTTTCCAGCTCGATTATCGCCTCCTTCTCACCCGTCGCATACCAGCTTACACCCATTTTCTCAAGCATTTCAATGTTGCTTTCAACGCTGAAGCCTGAAACATGTATTGAAAGCATGCCGGGGCCGCTGACCCCGGTGACGAAGCTCTCAGTATGGTCTAAGACGGCCTGCTGCCCGTTGTGGAAAATGACCACTCGGTCGCAAACATCGTCTAGGAGAACAGGCACTGTTGAAAACACCACTACAGACTTACCAAGGTCTGTCGAGGTCTTTACGAAGTTCCGCATGAAAGAGGCGACATCATAAGTTGCTCCCCGGAAAGGGTCGTAGAGAAGCACTACCGCCGGATCGTGGATGAAAGCTGAAGCGAAGCAGAGCTTCCTCCTGACGGAGAGGGAAAGCCTAGACCATTTGACCCTTGAAACGTTAGCCGCTTCGAAAAGGGAGAGCAGCTCCTCAACCCTTTTAACAGCCTTCTCCCTAGGCATGCCGTGCAGGGAAGCCGCTAGAAGAAAGTTTTCCATGACCGTAAGGTCTTCAACAAGGTTCATGGTGCACGAGTAGAACCCGACTCTCCTGCTGAAATCCCTCCTGCTGAACCTCGGGTTGTTGAAGTACACTATGCTTCCCGAGGAAGGCCTCTCCAAAAGGAGCAGGAGTTTGAAAAGACATTCGACGGGTTCAGTCCTGTTTGAAACAATCCCAAGTATTTCAGCATTATCCAGAACGAAGCTTGCTTTTGAAAGCAGCATTTGCTCACCCTTTTTAAATGAGACGTCTGAAACCTTCAGCGGCGCGCCCACGGGTTCAGCCAGGCCCAACCTTAAGCATCCTCCCTACGGTGGAAGCTCATAACTCAAGATCACGAGCACACGGCTCAAAGGCCAGAGAATTCATCGTCTTCCACCGCGTTAAAAATACGTGAAAACAGAGGCTTTTAAGCTTTCCGTAAAGGCTTGAAAACCCATGGTTGAAAAGGGCTTAGAGAACCAGAGCAGAAGCTTCAACCGATAAAAAATCTATAGATGGGCTTAGAAGAGGTTTAAAGCGTGGCCAGAGGTTAAAACTTTTATTAACCACCATCCCTTGTTAAGAAAACGGCGGCGCTGGTCTAGCCTGGTATGACACCAGCCCCCCAAGCTGGGAATCCCGGGTTCAAATCCCGGGCGCCGCATTTTTTAAAAAGTTAAATTGAACCACGTCTTAAGGCAAAAATACCATCATCCCGCTGAACCAAAACGCTGTTGAAAATTGTTTTTTCACACCATTAAAAAGGATATATGCTGGCGACCCGTGCTACAACCAATATGCCGGTGACTTCGAAGACCCCTGTGCTGGGCCTTTCAAACAGACTGTTGGAAGCACATGCTAGATGAGCCTAAGATGACGGGGAAGACCAGCGACAGGGTTTTAACGTGCGTCAACAAAGGTTTAAGCCGTCTAGGTGAAACAGTCAAACACGTAGTATACTGGTACATTGAAAACGAATACGGCCTGAAGAGGGAGGAGATACCTAAAAAGCCTGAGGAGTTTCTAAAGGGGCTTGAAAAAATGTATGAGCCAGGAGCCAGAGTGATAGAGTTAAACATCCTTAAGGAGTTTAGCGACGAGTTTGGAATAGTGAGTGAAAGCCTCGTTGAAGCCGTTAAGAGTGTTGGAAAGCTTAATGATAAGCTGGACTAGAATAGGCCTTGAAAAATCAGAAAGAAAAAGAAAAAGGTTTTAGATCCTAGTCTAGTTCCCCGGCTCCGCCTTCCTCAGAAGGTGGCTTTGGAGGCTTCTCCTTCTCCTTAAGCTTGCCCGCGGCGATCACGTCGTCAATCCTCAGAATCATGCTTGCAGCCTCGCTTGCAGACTTCACTATCTGCTCCTTAACGAGCAATGGTTCAAGAACATTGGCAGCCCAGCTGTCGGAAGTCTTCTTAGACACAATGTCTATGCCGTACCACTTGTTCCCGGCCTCATGCTGCTTCCTCAGCTCAGCTATAATGTCTATCGGATCCATTCCAGCGTTCTCAGCGAGAGCTGAAGGTATTGACTCCAACGCGTCTGCGAACCTGAGCACTGCGAGCTGCTCCTTGCCAGCTATAGTCTCAGCCTTCTTCCTTATTCTCATCGCAACCTCTATCTCAGGAGAGCCGGCACCAGCAACAATATACGGGTATGTGACAACGTCCTTCACGACGCAGAGAGCATCGTGGAGAGCCCTGTCAGCCTCGTCAACCATCTTCTCAGTCCCACCCCTTATCAGGATGGTTACAGACCTCGGATCCTTGCACTGCTCTATGAATACCCACTTGTCCTCCCCAACCTTCCTCTCCTCAACCAGGCCGGCGTAACCAAGGTCGTCCTTAGTAAGCTCGTTCACGCTCGTAACAATTCTGGCTCCGGTTGCCTTAGAAGCCTTCTCAATGTCAGACTCCTTAACCCTTCTCACTGCGATAACCCCAGCCTTAGCCAAGTAGTGTTGAGCAATATCGTCAATACCCTTCTGGCAGAGGACCACGTTAGCACCAGCCTCAACAATCTTGTCAACCATCTCCTTCAGGATCTTCTGCTCCTCCTCCAAGAACGCTTTAATCTGCTCAGGCCTCTCAATGCTTATCTTAGCGTCGAACTCAGTCTTCTCAATCTCAAGCGGGCTGTTGAGAATAGCTATCTTAGCGTTAACGATCTTCCTCGGCATACCGGAGTGAACGATCTCCTTGTCCAGAACGATACCGTTTATCAGCTTTGTCTCCATCACTGAGCCGCCGGCCTTCTTCTCAACCTTAACGTCGTCAAGCCTAACGTTGTACTTCCCGTTCTCCTCCCTCGCCACCTTCAGAATAGCGTCGACAGCGATCTTCGCAAGCTGGTCACTATACTCTCTGACAACCTTGCTCCTCAAAGCAGTCATGGCTATCAGCTTGAGAATATTCCTGTCAGTCGGCTTAACCTCCTGGGCAATCTCCTTAAGGAACTGGAGCGCCATGCTGGTAGCCCTCTTGTAGCCGTCTACAATGATCGTCGGATGAACATCCATGTCTAGGAGCTCCTCAGCCTTCTTCAAAAGCTCCCCAGCAAGGACTACAGCAGAGGTTGTCCCGTCGCCAGCCTCAACGTCAGTGCTCTTAGCAACCTCAACCATCATTTTAGCAGCCGGGTGCTCGATCTCCATCTCCTTGAGAATGGTTGCGCCGTCGTTGGTTATCGTAACGTCGCCAAGAGAGTCGACGAGCATCTTATCCATGCCTCTTGGGCCGAGGGATGAGCGGACTATTTCTGAAAGAGTTATTGCAGCGTTAAGATTGTTCCTCTGAGCTTCCCTGCCCCTTGTCCTAGTGCTTCCCTCTTTAAGTATCAGCACCGGTGTTCCACCTACTGTCGCAGGTATAGCAGCCATTTCAATTTCACCTCAAAACCCCCCATTAATAAAAGGGGTATAAAAACTTTATTTCAGGGTTTTGAAAAGTGAAAAACTTAAGTTTACCCTTATTGTCAACTAATAGAAATGAGCCCAGCTTTAATCTGCCCCTGCGGCAGAAGTATTGAAGACGCTTCCGAGTTTAAACTCCTATACCTTAAGAAGGAGCTTAACGAAATAGACATTCTCTGCCCGAACGACAACTGCTACCTGAGGGAAGTAGGATACATAAAGTTTGAAATAGTCGATGGAAAACCCAAGTTCAAGGAGGCAAGCTTCTACCCTCCGTTCGTAACCTGGAACGCGAGCCAAATGGGGAGGGACGTTGCGGTAGCAGAGTTGAAAACCACTCTGAAGAAGCTTGTTGAAAGAATAGACTGGACCATGATAAAACCGGTTGAAGCAAAGACTTAGAGAAAACCCTACTCTATCAGGTCGTCCACCTTAGGAATCTCAGCCGGAAGACCCTTCCTCTTCCTTATTTCAGCGATAACGTTGCCCATAAGCTGGCTTGGAACAGGCTCCCACCTTGCGAAGCTAGTGTCCCAGAAAACCCTTCCGCCGGTCGCGCTCCTCAAAACCTCCGAGAGGTCAAAGCTTTCAGCAGCAGGAATCTCGCCGACGATATAAGTCATCAAACCCTTCTGCTCAATGTTCAAAACCTTGCCCCGGGCACGGCTAATAACCCTAGTCACGTTACCAACCTGATCCATACCCGTCCTAGCGTCAAGCCTGAGAATCGGCTCGAGAATCACAGGGTCAGCAAGGAGAATAGAAGCATGCGTAGCCCTTCTCACCGCAGGAATGATCTGCGCAGGACCATGGTGAGCAGGATCCTCGTGAACAGTCGCGTCGAGAAGCTTAACCTTAACACCCCTAACCGGCTCCCTGGCTAGAATACCCTCGTTCATAGCCTCGATGAAACCCATCCTAATGCTTCCAGCAACCTGCTCAAGCCTCTGAACACCCTTAGTAG
>JAOAJQ010000056.1 GCA_026414125.1 Thermoproteota archaeon | reverse complement strand
GCCTTAACCTCTATACCTTCCATGTAAAGAATTAAGTTAATATATTACTTTGAGGAAGGGTTTACGCGCAGATGCTGGATTTCGACAGGATTAAGACTTACCCGATATCTAAGAGGAAGAACCTTGTAAAGCTGAAGGATTTGATCGAACCGGAGTCACCTCCGCCACCCTTTGAAAGCCCAGAGCTGAGGGAGGTAGCAAGGATGATTGTGGACGCGAGGAGAAAAGGACGGCTAGTCTTATGGATGATGGGGGCACATGTAATAAAATGCGGGTTAGGACCGGTGCTCATAGATCTTATGGAGCGGGGGATCGTGAGCCACGTAGCGTCTAATGGTGCAGCATCAATACATGATTTTGAAATCGCTTTAATCGGTGAGACAAGCGAGGATGTTGCTTCAAGTATAGAGGATGGAACATTCGGAATGGCCGAGGAGACAGGTCTGTTGATGAACGTGGCTATTCAGCGCGGTGTTCGTGACGGCTTAGGCTACGGCGAGTCCTTAGGTAGGATGATTGCTGAAGAAGAGCGTTTCAAGTTCAAGAAGTACAGCGTCCTTTATCATGCTTACCGATTGGGAATACCATTTACCGTACACGTGGCACTTGGAACAGACATAATTCACCAGCACCCTGCTTGTGACTTTTCCGCCATAGGTGAGGCGAGCGGGATAGACTTCAAAAAATACGTTTACACTGTCAGCCGCCTAGATGAGGGAGTGTTTCTGAACTTCGGATCGGCTGTTATCGGTCCTGAAGTTTTTCTTAAAGCTCTGTCAATCGCGAGAAACCTTGGTTTTAAAGTGGAGAGGTTTACAGCCGCAAACTTTGATCTGAAACCCGTAAGAGAGTATACTCGTCCTAGAAAGAAGGATGAAGAGGAATACTATTACAGGCCTCTGAAGAACATTGTTTTAAGACCAACCTCGCTAGGAGGCAAAGGCTTCCACATAACGGGCGACCATGCTGTGACAATACCCAACCTGCGTCACCTCGTGGTCAGGATGATTACAGAGGAAAATGTTACTCTTCAAGCTCCCAGTGGAATAGGCTTCATGCCGAGAAACCAGCTTGAGGATCTTGAATCATCCGTAAAAAACATTGTTGAGGAATTCGTGAAGGCTCATCCGGATTTGAGTGTTGTCACAGAAGACTTGGTTAGGTCTTTTAGAGTCATCGATATGCGTCTCAAGGTTGGAGGAATCCTGTTTCTCTGCGGTAATGGTGGCAGTTTCGCGGATGCGTTCCACATTTCCGCGGAGCTTTTAAAATCCTTTGAGCTTAAGAGACCCATGCCAATCCATCGCAGGAAGCTGTTTGAAGGGCTTCCTTACGGTAGTCTCTTGGCGGAAAGCTTGGAAGAGGGTCTGCGCGTAGTAGTCCTAGGCTCAAACCATTCTCTTTCGAGTGCTGTTGAAAACGATAACCCAACTAGGAACATGGCCTTCGCGCAGGAACTATACTCTTTAGCGAAAAAGGGGGATGTTTTAATGGGTATAAGCACGAGTGGTAATTCTCAGAACGTTATCTTTGCTGCGACAACGGCTAAAGCCCTAGGCCTAGCGGTGATCGCTCTAACTGGGAGAGATGGGGGGATGCTAGCGGAAATATCTGACATCGCTATTAAGGCGCCTGCGTTGGAGACAAGTCGTGTGCAGGAGATGCACTCCATAATATACCATGTTTTATGCAGGATGCTGGAGGCTTCTCTTCTTAGGAGGCTGGGGTTGAATGAAAGGGCTGAAACGCTTTAGGCTGGTTGAAATACTGGATTCCTTTAAAAAGTTGAAAAGCATGGTGATCGGAGACTTCGCCTTAGACGTTTACTGGTATGTTGATATGACGCGTTCAGAACTCTCCCGGGAAACGCCTCGTTACACACGTCCCGTCGTCAGGGAGACGTATTCTCCAGGAGCCTCGGGCAACATATGTTGCAACGTTAAGGCTTTAGGGTTAAAGGATGTCTTTGCGGTGACCGTTATTGGAGACGACTGGCGTGGGAGGATTCTAACCGAGAAGCTGAGGGAGAATGGGGTTAACCTGGATTTCTTAATAATGTCTCCTGAAAGAGTTACACCAACCTATGTTAAGCCAATACTCTATGGATGGGATTCTCAACAGGAGGATTCTCGGCTTGACTTCGTAAACTACAGTCCGTTAAGCAATAGCCTTGAGGAAAAAATCATTGAAAACGTTAAGGAGGCTGTTGAAAAAGTGGATTTGGTGATAATAGAGGATCAAATGACTCTGAACGGTGTGGTTACGGAAAACGTTAGGAGCAGCCTTGTTCAGCTTGCTGAGAAAAACCCGAGCAGGATCTTCATAGCTGACTCGAGGGAGCGCATAGGTCTTTTCAGAAACATGGTTTTAAAGCCAAACCGGATGGAGGCTGTGAAAGCTATAAGGCCATCTAGAAACCCTATTGAAGTAGATATGGATGAGCTCCTGCAGATAGGAAGAGAGCTGCAGGAGAATGCTAAACGACCCGTATACATAACGTTAAGCGAGAGGGGGTCATTAGTGGTCACGGGCTCCAGCTACCATCACATTCCCGCTGCGCCAACTGAGCCTCCAATAGACCCTGTGGGGGCTGGTGACACATTCATCGCTGCGGTGGGCGCAAGCTTAGCGGGAGGAGCCGACCCTGTTGAAGCAGGCATAGTTGCAAGCCTAGCTGCCGGCGTCATTCTTAAAAAGCTGAACACTACTGGAACCGCTTCCCCCGGAGAGATATTGAGCAAGTTTGACGAGGTTTCCAAGAAGGGTGAATGGCCGTGAACCAGTGGTTTGAGGTTCTTAATCCTAGTTTTAATTCTATGGTGGGTCACATAAAGTATGTTTTAATAGATTTCGACGGGACGATATCAGTAATAAGACAGGGATGGGAGGGTGTAATGATCCCGCTTATGATAGAGATGAGTTGCGAGGGTAATCGTCCAACCCCGGAGATAGAGAAAGAAGTTAGAGAGTATGTTGACTACTCAACCGGGATTTTAACAATAAGGCAGATGGAGTGGCTTGCTGAAGCTGTCCGCAGATACGGGATTTCAAAAAACCCTAAGGATGCTTACGAGTATAAAAGGATATACAATCAGCGGATGCTTCTACTCGTCGAGGAGAGGCTTAGAAAACTGGTCAACGGTGAGTTAAACCCGGACGACCTGATGATATGCGGCTCCAGAAGATTCCTTGAGGAGCTCTGCAAAAAGGGAGTAACCATGTATCTGGCGAGTGGCACTGATCACGAGCATGTTTTAAGAGAGGCTAACGCCCTCGGGATTACGAAGTACTTTAGAGGAGGCATATACGGTGCGTTAGACTATACGGAGGAAAATTCTAAGGAGAAAATTATTGAGAGGATTTTAAGCGAAAACAACCTGCACGGTAGGGAACTTCTGGTTGTTGGAGACGGTCCGGTTGAAGTTAGGAGTGCTAAAGCCAGGGGGTCAATAGCCCTTGGTGTAGCCTCGGATGAGGTCAGGAGAATTGGGTTGAATCCTAGGAAAAGGAAACGGCTTATGGATGCTGGGGCTGACGCAATAATACCTGATTTCACAAAGACCGAGGAATTGATGATGCTCCTCGGCTTCCATGCGTGAAACTTTTAAAGCACCGCTGTTGCGGTTTTCAGATGAAAAATGGGCTTTAAAGGTGAGGAAAGACTCCTCAAAGAGGAGCTTAGTGCAACCGGCGGAGTTCTGAGGCTCGCCCCATCCTTCGTAGCGAGAACCCTGTATCCGGGAATGGGTAGGCTCGGGTTGAGGGATTACTATGCTGGCCACTCCAGAGGCTGGTTATGTGAAAGATGGTTGGCGTCGTCGGTTGAAGCCGTAAACCCGGTTAAGGTTGAAAACGAAGGTTTAAGCTTCATATCCTTCACTCAGAAGCAGGCCAAGCTTCTCCTTAGGGATGCGTTTAAAATTCTCCCAGGCGAGCTTCTCGGAGACAAGTATGCAGCGGAACACGGCAACCGGTTCGGGGTTTTAACAAAGGTTCTCGACATCGGAACTCCCATTCCGTGGCATGTGCATGCGAGGGAGGAGGATGCGAAAAAATACTGGAATATGAATGGGAAGGATGAGGCTTATTATTTTCTAGAGTGTGAGGAAAAAGGGCCATTTCCCTATTCCCACATAGCTGTTCATCCGCATATCATGGAGGATGACTTGATCCCGCTGCTTAAGAGGTGGAACGACGATAGGGTTTTGGATCTTTCCCCTGCCTACAGGTTGAATATCGGGGAGGGTTTCTACGTTTTCGCGGGGGTTCCTCATGCTCCTGGGACGGCTCTAACACTAGAGATACAGGAGGAGTCTGATGTTTACAATATTCTCCAAGCAGTATGCGGGGGGAGGAGAATGTCAAGGGAAGACATGTTGCGGGGACTGCCTGATGAAGAGACTGTTGCTAAGCTGATCGACTGGAGGAGGTCGCGAGACCCATTTTTCTACAAGAAGTATCATGTGGTTCCAACGGAGATTGAAGCGCCCGAGTTTGAGGGCAAGGGTGTTGAACGCTGGGTGTTTCCTCCTGACCGAACAAGTAAATTCTGCGGGAAGGAAACCAGGGTTTTCCCCGGAGAAACTGTTGAAAGCGTTGAAAAGAATGGTTACCTCGTCTTTGTTTGGAAGGGGGAAGGCAGGATTGGAAATCTCTTAGTTCAGGGTCAAAAGCCGGGGTTGGACGAGTTCTTCATATCTGCTGATGCCGCAACTCAGCCTCATAAAATAGTTAACACTGGGAAAGAGGATCTTGTGATCTATAAGATCTTTGGCCCAGATGTCTATGAGACCAGCATAGTATACGGCGACCAGTAGCCGAGCCGTTTGTTATTTATATAGTTAAGATTTTTATCTTCCGATTGAAATCTTACTTCAGCATGCCGGAAGGGTGGAAGGCTAAGTGGATCTGGATAAATAACCATGAGGCATCGCGAAACATTTATGTCTATGCACGTAAGAGCTTTGAAGTTCCATCCGACGTTGAAACAGCTGAGCTTAAAATAACTGCTGATGCACGTTACTTTCTTTTCATAAACGGTCAAAGGATTGGTAACGGTCCTATAAGAGGATGGCAGCATTCATGGTTTTATGACGAATATGATGTTGAGCCCTATTTAAAAGCTGGTTTGATAAATACTGTTTCCGTAATCATATGGCAACCCGGTGAGACTAATTTCCAGTACCCCCTTGGTCGCGGCGGCTTACTTGCACAGTTAAGCATGAAAACTAGAAGTGGGAGGGAAATTATTGTTGCCACAGACCGGGATTGGAAGGTTTGCATCAGCAAAGCCTACGACCAGCATACTCCACGCATATCTTGTCAACAGGGCTTCGTGGAACACTATGACGCATCTATGGATCCAGAGTGGAAACACCCCAGTTTCGACGATAACCGCTGGCAGCATGCAATCGAACTTGCTGATGATTCGGAGAAACCATGGGGTAACATGGTTAAAAGACAAATACCATTTCTCACTAGCGAACCAGTCTATCCTGTGCGAGTATTACGTACGCGCGTAGTTACCCCGCCCAGCATAGTGTACAGTTTCGACTTGCGCCCAAGCCTCATTCCCGGCGACCGGTTGTCAAACCTTCATGAAATAATTGGGCTGGCTGTTATAGTTGTGAAAACACCTGAAGCTAGAGAGGTGAAAGTTACTGGTGTGAATGGAATCGGTCTCGGTGCGCGGCGCGTCAGGGTTAACGGTGTAGATATGCCGGTCGATGGTAACACGGCTCTACTCAAGCTTACGGGGGGTGAGAACTTGGTTGTTTTCGATGTTACTGGTCGTTATCATGACTGGTGGTTTACGACCGTATGGGACTCTGAAGGCTTGAAATTTGAAAACCCGTTGGGTAGAGCTTGTAATCCGTGGGCAATAGCCGGCCCGTTTCCAACACGGGATGAGGAGGGTTTCAAGAATATCTGGGATGCGAGGACGGTTGAAGACATCTTTAAAGCCTCTTTAGTTCAACCCGTCTCATCCGAACACGTCGCGTCAGACCATGTTTTTGCAAGAATCGTTTTCGCAAAGGAAGTAAAGGAGGATCTTTTCTCAGAAGGCATTGGGAACCTTTGTTTGCCGAACGATGAGGTTACGACCATATGGCCCTCTGAGAAAGGTGATGCTGAGCTTTTAATAGACTTCGGCCGTGAGCTCGTCGGCTTCATAGATTTTGAAGTTGATGCACCAAAGGGCGTTACGCTGGATTTCTACGGGTTTGAAGCAATACATCCTAGAGACGATTATGGTTTCGACATACAGCATACTTATGGCCTAAATAATGTGCTGCGTTACATTACTAAAGAAGGATGGCAGAGTTACACAAGCGTTGTTCGCCGGGGGTTCCGCTACTTAATTCTGACTATACGTTTTCCGAAAGGTGAGACGAGGCCTCTGCACATCAAGTTTGTAAGGTGCCTTTTAAACACTTATCCTTTCGAGGAGACGGGGGAATTCGTTTGCAACGACTGGAGGCTTAACAATATTTGGAGAATGTGTCGATACACTCTGCGTCTCTGTAGCGAGGACACTTATGTAGACTGCCCCGCCTATGAGCAAACCTTTTGGGTGGGTGATGCTCGGCACGAGGCTTTAATTACTTACGCTACCTATGGTGGTTATGCTTTGGCGAGAAGATGCTGGCTTCTAGCTGGGGAATCGCTTTTCCGCTCCCCACTGGTCGAAAGCCAAGTGCCAAGCGGCTGGCAGAATGTTTTAACAGCATGGTCTCTGCTCTGGGTGTGGGCGTGCGAAGAATACTATCGATACACTGGTGATGAAGCTTTTCTGAAAGAAGTGTACCCGTTTGTTTCAAAGCAGATGCATAATATTGTTGAGAAGTTTATCCGTGACGATGGCCTGATGGAGATTGAGGCTTGGAATATGCTTGACTGGGCGCCGATGGATACTCCGAGCAGAGGGGTAGTGACACATCAGAACGCGATGCTAGTGGAAGCATATAGGCGTTCGGCGGCTATCGCGAGAAAACTAGGTAATGAGAATGATGCTAAAGAATTTGAAATGCTTGCTGAAAGGGTTAAACAGGCAATCAACCAGTATCTCTGGGACGAGCAGAAGAAAGCTTATGTTGACGCAGTGCATCACGACGGTACGAGAAGCAAGGTTTTCAGCCTGCAAACTCACACGATGATATATCTTTGCGACGCGGCCGAGGATGATAGGAAAAACGTCGTACGCAAGTATATCTACGAGTGGCCGGAAGACTTTGTCAGGTTCGGAAGCCCGTTTGCGCTCGCTTTTCTAATCGAGGCTTATGCTAAAGACGGTGAGGTACAAAAAGCGTTAGACATGATAAGGCGGGAATGGGGTGTGATGCTGGATTATGGTGCAACGACCACATGGGAGATTTTGTCACCTAGAACTAGAAGCCACTGCCACGCGTGGAGTGCCATGCCTGCATTCTTCCTGAGTAGCTATGTCCTCGGCGTGAGGCCCAGGTGGGTTATTGCTAACGGCGTGACAATTGCCCCTGAACCTGTTGACTTGACATGGGCACGAGGATGTTTCCCAACGCCAAAGGGTGTGGTGAATGTCCGTTGGAGCCGGGGGGAGAAAAGTTTCACGCTATGGGTTGAGTTGCCCAATGGCTTAAACGGGGAAGCGGTAATGCCCTCTTTCATTCCTCCATCAGCAGAAGTAAGCATTAAAG
>JAOAJQ010000055.1 GCA_026414125.1 Thermoproteota archaeon | reverse complement strand
GAGGAGGAGTGCTCTCGGAATAGTTTTACCAGCAGTCTTAACCTCTTCAGAGAGTTGCGTTATTGTCTCGTAGCCTGCGTAGGTGGGGAATATATAGCCCACCACTAGTATCGTTGGCAACAAGCCGTTTGGAAATAAGGGTTCAAACCTTTCCACCTTGAAGCTGAGGGATGAGCCCGCCATGTAAAGACATAGGGAGGAGACTAGGATAGCCGTAAGTATGAGTTCAACCACCCCCATTGTCCTCACCCCCCTGAAATTGATTATCGCGAATAGTATAAGGATGGTAATCGCCAGCAAGTATGGATCCAACCATCTGAAGAAATAGTTTATGGATAAGGCGAAGACTATTGCACCCAGGGCGCAATCCGTTATGCTCCCGATCCAGTCGAACCATCCTGCTAGAAACGTCGGGAAACTCTCGCCGAAGGCTCTTTTAACGAAGCTTATAGCACCCCCGGCGCTGCTAGGCACCGTCGAGCCGAGCTCAGCGTAGGACAAGGCGTCAAACAGGGCGAAGAGTGCTCCGATAAGGAAAGTTAACACTATGCTTGGACCCGCAGCCCCAACTGCCCTTCCCATTACAGCGAACATTGTCCCGCAGATGGCTGTGCCCACGCCTAGAAATGTTGTCTGTGCGAGGTTTAAACCCCTTCTTAAAGGGATCTCCTCCTCACGCCCGAAGCCCTTGTCATTAGAGTTCATTCTTGCGCCTCGCACACTACCCGTATCATGCTGCTTATTAGGATTTTTAATTCTTACAGGTAGGGAACGGAAAAGCAGAAACTTGTAAACAATGATTTAATGGTTTTAACATGGTTTTTAGAAGACGCTTGCGATTTGAAAGTCATGATCACAAGCTTTTCAAAACTAGGTTAACAAGCATAATGTGTAAGCATTTTTATTCGGGAGGCTCGTGAAGAAGCCGTAGTTTAGCCGGGAAGGGTACGCTAGCCTATCAGGATTGAAAAAGTTTAAGCTTCTCTCTGTGCAACGGTAGATTATTAATGGATAAGACGAACATGATCCTGTGCCAGCTTTTGATGTCAAGCGCGCTTTCACGAACCCCTCCTCCTCAGGCTAGCTCAACCGTCACATAGTGGAGTTCAACCACGTCTTCGACGCGCACTAGGATCCCAATATTCACCTTTCCATCGACTCTCCAAACGAATACTTTATTAACACTTGTTCTACCGCTCGACCGGAAAATGTCTAGCGGGAAGGAGGATGTTTTTCACGCTCTTGAGCTGCATGAAGTGTTTGAGAGGCTGAAGACTAGTGTTAGGGGTTTGAGTACTCGTGAGGCTGAGAGGAGGCTTAGGGAGTATGGGCTGAATGAGCTGGAAGAGGAGGAGAGGACTAGTGTTCTGACTCTTGTTCTCAACCAGTTGAGGAGCCCTCTGATAATGGTTTTGGTTGCAGCGATACTGATTTCTCTTGCTATTGGGAAGGTGGTTGACGCTGCTGTGATAGGCGTGTTTATTGCTGACGAGCTTAGAAAACTCGCCAGAGTCAGGTGGGAAAAGCCGACTAATATTTTTAAGCCCGGTAATGCTTAAAGCGCTTGAGCCACGAGGTTAATGTGGGTTGAAGAACAAGAAAACTGGGCGAAAAGGATTCACTGTTGCAATTTTTGGCTCAGCAAGGATTCGTGAAGGCAGTGCAATCTACAGGGAAATCCACGATTTGGCTGCAATGATTTCCGGAGCGGGAATGAGTATTGTCACAGGAGGTGGCCCGGGTCTTATGGATGCGGCTAGCAAAGGCCATTACGTTGGCCGAAGGGGTAGAAACGCTAAATCAATAGGTTTAAGAATAAGGCTTCCTTTCAAGGAGAAAGAATCCAGTCATCTTGATATAAAGAAAGAGTTTAAACACTTCTCAACACGCCTCGACGGCTTCATAAGGCATTCTAATGTGGTGGTAGTGGCTCCGGGAGGAGTGGGGACGCTCCTCGAGTTTGCCTATACGTGGCAGCTCCTTCAGGTTAAGCATATCTCCAATATTCCCATTATCCTGCTTGGGAGAATGTGGTTCGACTTCGTCAAATGGATCAGGAAATGGCCCCTTAAACAAAAATTGATCGATCCTAAGGATGTGGAACTGCTTTTCCTAGCTAAGGATATTCACGAGGCTTTTTCAGTGATTCAAAAGGCTTACGAGCTGTATGAGAGGGAAAACAGGATATTAATGTCTGAACTACACAAGATACAGGATAAGGAATGAGGCGAACCGGTTTACCTATAACAATCACGTATTCAACCTTTAGGTTAGCAGACCTGCTTCCCTGAGCTTAGCCTCCACATTTGTCAATCCGAGTCTCCGCAGGGTTTTCGGCGTTGGCACTCCGTTTTCATCCCAGCCGACAGCCTTAAAGTATTCAAGCCTCTCCTTCTCAAACCTTTTCCTCCTGAGCATCCTGCCCTTGAACGGCCCAGATGGTAACGGCTCCCAGAACCTCGGCGGATTATCGTCGTCAACCCTGGGCCTCCATCTAACATCTGGGCCGCCTAGGAGAAGCATTGCTCTTTGAAGCTGAAGTATCCTTAACGCTTTCTCCCCGTACCATTCTCTGAGCGTCATTCTCCAGCCTGTTATGGCCTCGTAGAACTCAAGAATCTCCCTGTCTGTGGGGCCGAAGGCTGCGAACATGCAGTATACTCCGCTGTCGGGCAGTATGGAGGAGAGTTCCCCCCTGTCGCCTCTGCGAATGGGTGATGCTGGCGAAGTATGGTCTCCCGCTTGAACGGAGCAGGCGTACGCGATGCTGCTTGAAATAAAGTCTTTCCCGCTTCTGACGCCGTGTGCCCCTATTGCCATTCCCTTCTCCTGAACAGCGTAGTTAAGCAGGTTCACGCCCTTCCTCTCGCTAAGCTTCACAGCCGCCCGATAAACCCCTTCAGCCAGAATATCGCCGACGCCCTGTCTGAAAGCCGTTTTCTCAGCGAGGGTTGCAAAGGCCTTCGGGTCACCCCATTTAAGCTCTATCCCATCCAGGTCTCTCTTCGAAAGTATTTTCCTCTGGTAGAGCTCGGCTGCGAAGCCTAGGACCGCGCCGCCCTGTATTCCGCACAGACCAAGCTCGTTAATAACGTAGGAAACATAAATATTATGCTCAGGATTGAATATTCCTAGGTTTGTCCCAACGTATGCTTCAAGCTCGTAATCCGGGTTGTCACAAACCGCTCCCCTATACCTGCCTTTTCTAAGCACTGCCAGCTTGAGACAGGTCATCGCGCAACCGAAGTCGCCCCAGTTCTTCTTAACCCAGTGCTTATCGAACTCCTCCCTCCTATAGCTTCTCCTGTTGTGCCACTCCGTCTGCCAGTTTCTAACAGGCTCTGAGCTTGTTTCAGCGCCGAACGAGTAGCCGCCGCCCCCGGTTCCCCAGCGCCTGAACCAGACGTTCTCCAAACAGTCTTCAGCAAACCTGCGGGCTAGGCGTAGCATCTTCTCGTTGTCGTGAACATCCGGCAGTGGGCCGAAGCCCTTTGCAACTATCGCTTTAAGGTTCTTCGAGCCCATTACGCCACCGTAGCCCCCGTAGCCGGCTGCATGCGAATACTTTGACATTACTGCTGCAACCCTGCTCCTGTTCTCCCCAGCCGGCCCAATGTAAAGGATTGAGGGCTCCTTCGCCTCGCCGTAGCGCGGCCTAATTCCAGCAACATTCTTCCTAGATTCTCCAATGAGGAACCGCAGGGTTTCCCTCGCGGCAGCACCCCAGACTGGTGAAGCATCCTTTATCTCAACATGGTTGTCGCATATGAAGAGGTAGCATGGCTTCTCCGCCCGTCCGGTTATCGCTATGCCGTCGTAGCCGGCGCACTTCAAGTCCACTCCGAACTCTCCTGCAACCGTTGAGCCTACTAGACCGTTGCTCTGCGGAGACTTGCCTGAGACACAGACCTTAGTCCCAGGATAGTAGCCTGTCAACGGTCCTGTTAATACTAGCAGAACGTTCTCGGGGCCGAGAGGGTCAACGTTCTCCCATTTAGCGCCGAGCCTGTCCCAAGCCATCTTCGCCGCTAAGCCTCTTCCACCGACATAGTTCTTTAAATCCTCCTCCGGAACCCTGGCCTCTCTTATGCTTTCGCTGGAAAGATCCACGTCTAAAAGTTTACCAGTGTACCCCTTCATCAGCCAAAAGCCTCCTTCACAACCTCCTCCCCCAGGATTTTCAAAGCTGTCTCGCGAGTAAGCTCCTCAGGCGTCTTTGCTAGAGTCCTGCGTGAAGCCGCGCTGCCCGCGGGAACTAGCTCAAGAGCACCCCATTTGCCCTTTACGCATTCTTTAACGCAAGCTGGCTCGCCGTCGCAAAGATTGCAGATCACAATATTGTTCCCCTCGGGATGTAGATGGGGAACCCTCCCGGGGCAGGCGTTAACGCATAGGCTGCACCCGATGCATTTAAAGGCGTCGACTTCAACCGCGCCGGTTCGACTGTTAACCGAAAGTGCTCCTGCTGGACATGTTTCGACGCAGGGATAGTCCTCGCACTGGAAGCAGAGATGCGGGATTTCAACCCCCGGGATAAGCATGAAAACCCTTATCCTAGAGGCCTCCGGCCAGATCCTGCCCTCATGGTGGATGGAGCAAGCGATTTCACATCTTCTGCAGCCGCTGCAGTCTTCATAGTTCCTCCTGATCCAAACGCGTTCTCCCCTAGCCAACGATTCCAATAATCTTTTCACGAAGAAAAATTTTTTGGTTGAGCTCTTGAGCTAGGCTACACTAAGACTATTAGTGGATTAAACGTGCAGGATTGTCTCCCAGTCCACGTTCTCCTGAACCAGCTTCTTAGCTACGTCTATTCGCGTCTTGTCTCTGGGCCTTATTTTCCCAACTATCTTCTGAACAAGCTGTAGGGTGGTGTAAGTATCTTGAGGCACGACTATCATCGGGATCTTAAGCTCATCCGCTCTAGGCAGTACTTTAACGCTTGGACGCAGGTTTCCAGTCAGGATTATGCCTGAGGCTCCTGCTTCAAGCGCCGCCAGCACTATGTCGGTCCTATCGCCACCGGTTATTATAAGCTCGTTCCTAACTCTTCTGAAGTACTGTATGGCGCTTTCAGGAGTCATAGCCCCTATTAGAAAGGTTTCAACCGGGTTTTCAAGCCCTCCTTTCCCAGCGATGAGGTCTCCGCCTATGGACTCGTAAACCTCTCTAACTGTGAGGGAGCTGAGCACCCTGTTCTCAGGCAGGATCCCCATTATTCTCAACCCTTCTTTTTCAAGCATGGGTTTCACAATCTCCCTTGCAAACTTGAACCTGCCTTCTTCAACACGGTTGAGAACGATTCCTGTCACCCTGACTCCCCAGCGTTCGCAATAGTCCCTTGCTTGAAGCGCCTCGTCGACAACGAAATCATTCTCGTATTTTAAAACTAGGAGGAGCTCCGCGTTGAAAAATGAGGCCAGCCTCGGAACCTGACACCCTAGGAAGGAGCCTGTTGAAAGCGTTTGAGCTCCTTCGATCAGCATTAAATCCTTTTCAACAGAGGCCTCCTTGTAAGACTCTACAATACTATCTCTAAAACGCGAAGGGTCTTCACCCCAGAAGTATTCTAGGAAGCTTCCCCCACATATCCTGAAGGGGCAGACCTCTAGGCTTGTCTTCAGTCCAAGGATTTCCCTCATGGTTTCAGCATCCTCGTCTACAAGCTCGCCCCTAGGGTTTGGCACGCAGGCTCCGCTGATCGGCTTGAAATAGCCTACTCGCATCCCTTTCTCAATAGCCAGCTGCGCTAGGGAGACGATTAGCATGCTTTTCCCCGCCAGCCTGCTTGGCGAAGCCACGTATACTGCTTGCCTCCTCATGTCTCGGTCTCACCTTTAGGCTTGGAAAGCGTTCCTCTTATATCTACTGCCATGCATCCCTTCCCCTCTTCATAGGCGAACAAGGGGTTTATTTCCATTTCCACCAGTCTCTTAAAACGGCACATTAACTGGGAAAGCCTCATTACCACGTTTACGACTGACTCTATATCTGACGGAGGCTCGCCTCTAACTCCTTTAAGCAGAGTATACGCCTTCGTCTCAGAAATCATCTCCATAGCTTCTGAGAAAGTGAGTGGCGCCAGCCTGTATGAAACATCCCTGAGGAAGTTGACGTATATTCCTCCTAGACCGAACATTATCAGAGGGCCGAACTGCGGGTCTCTGACTGATCCCACTATAACTTCCCTACCGGGGGGAAGCATTTTCTGGATGAGCACACCCAATATTCTCGCTTGGGGCATTACTGTCCTAGCCCTTCTCATTACCAGCTCGTAAGCCACACTTGCCTCTTCAGGTGTTTTAACGTTCAGGATCACGCAGCCCATATCCGTCTTGTGCAGAATATCCGGAGAGACGATTTTCACCGCAACCGGGCAGCCTATGGATTCAGCTATTTCACGAGCCTCGGCAGCATCCCTAGCTATCCTAGCCTCTGGAACAGGGATCCTGTATGCAGAAGCTATTTCAAAAGTCTCCTCTGAGGAAAGGTTAACCCTGCCATCAGCCTCAACCCTAGCTATCACCTTAGCCACAGCATCGTCATCCACGTCGGATAGGATTGCAACCTTCTCCTCAGGCTGGCTGAGCATCAGACTGTAGTCGTACATTCTTCTAAGCGCGAACGCAGCTGGCTCAGGGAAATCGTAGTTCGGTATTTTCCCTCCCCTTAGGATTCTTATAGTTGGCGACTCGTTGTCGAACCCCATGAAAACCGCCGCCACAGGCTTCTCAAACCTTCTTCCTGTCTCAACAACGACGCGCGCAACCTCCTCTGAGGGGGTCATCGCCTGCGGCGTCAGTATGACGATCACGCTGTGCACGTTCCTGCTGCTCAAAGCAGCCTCAAGCGCAATCCTGTAACGCTTCTCGTCAGCATCCCCAAGCACATCCAGAGGATTGTTAACACTTGCATGAGGGGGAAGTAGGCTGCTAAGCTTCTCCCTAAGATCCTGCTCCAGAAGAGGCAGATCCAAACCCATTTTCTCACAGGCATCCACGGCAAGTATTCCAGGCCCGCCGCCGTTCGTAACAACCATGACCCCGCTCCCCCTAGGCAGCGGCTGGCTCTCGAAAGCAGAAAGCAGGTCGAACAGCTCCTTCATCGTGCTAGCCCTCAGGATCCCTGCCTTCCTGAAGGCGGCGGAGAAAGCAGTGTCAGATCCTGCCAGCGAACCCGTGTGGGATGAGACTGCCCTAACACCCACCTCGGTGGTGCCGGCTTTCAACGCGACCACCGGTTTCCTCCTTGAGAGCCTCCGGGCAATATCGATGAACCGTTCACCGTTCTTTACGCCTTCGACATATATCCCGACGACCCCAGTGTTCTCCTCGTCGATTAGCGCTTCGAGAAAGTCTGCCGTGGTGAGGTCAGCCTCGTTGCCGACGCTTATGAAGTTCGCAAGACCCATTCCATTAAACCTCGACCAGTTCAGTATTGCGCTTCCAAGAGCCCCGCTTTGGGAAACGATCGAAATGTTTCCCGGCGTAGGCATGGTTGAGGCGAAGGAAGCGTTCATGCCATTTCTGGAGCTTATGAATCCGAGGCAGTTCGGGCCTTGCACCCTCATACTGTCCTCCCTGCATTTAGCTACAAGCTCTTTTTCGAGAAGCGTTCCCTCCCTGCCGGTTTCACTGAAGCCGGCGGATATCACGATTAACCCTTTTACGCCTTTCCTCCCGCATTCTTCAGCAACGCTGGGAACAACCTTAGCAGGAACCGCGATAACAGCTAGGTCGACATCTTCTTCAACATCCTTAATGCTCCCGTAACACCTGTAGCCAAGTATTTCCTGAGCGTTCGGGTTCACCGGGTAAAGC
>JAOAJQ010000054.1 GCA_026414125.1 Thermoproteota archaeon | reverse complement strand
ACGATAAATCGTCCTCACTGGGCTTAACTGGCACTGAAAACATTGTTCCACTGCCATTTAATGACCTCGAGGCGACAATAAGGATAGCTAAGGAGGAGGATTTAGCCGGCATAATCCTTGAGCCTGTTCTCGGATCAGCAGGAGTTATTCCGGCGAGCGAAGAATACTTGAAAGGTATCCGGGAGTTCTGTAGCAGAAGAAACATAGTGTTGATATTCGACGAGGTTATCACTGGGTTCAGGTATCCTGGAGGCATGCAGAACTATTTCAAAGTGAAACCGGACCTATTAACTTTAGGGAAAACGGTTGGAGGGCAATACTTTGCTGGAGCAGGAGGAATCTGTGGAACCAGTGAATTGATGACTCTACTTGACCAGATTAGGATACCACAGTTTTGGAGTCGTTCGTTTCACGGAGGAACCTACGTTGGAAACACCTTAACGATGCATGCCGGATACGTTACGATTAAAGAGCTTGAAAAAAGAAGTGAAGAAATATACTTACATATTAATTCTCTCGGGGAATATGGGAGGAGGAGAATTAGAGAGGTTCTCGATGAAAACAAGTTTGAAGCATATGTTACGGGATTACTGTCTATGATTGGGTTGCATTTTACGAAGGAGAGGCCGATAAACGGATTAACCGCAGAAAGAACTAAGAATAGGGAATTAGGGAGAAGACTGTTTATGCACATGCTTCAGAAGAGAATAGTGTACCTAAGGCCGGAAACCCCGCATTTCGCCATCTCCACCGCCCATACTAAAGAAGAAGTCGAGTGTCTCGTGAAGGGATTTGAAGAATTTATTAGGGGTTAGATTTTCGGAAACTGTGAAAAACAAACTATGCTAGTTTTTACTGCTCCATTACGCTATCTGTGCATGCTTTTATAAACTGTTTAGAGGTTGTCGACCAGCCGTACTTTATTTCTATTTCTTGAATGAATATTCTGGTTGCGAGCTGCTGGTCAACAGTATCGTGAGCTTCAATAGCTGCGGTGCAATCCCTCAAAAGTATAATGTTGTATCCCATTTCACTCATAGCTCTAATCCCATAATCCCTATGTTGCAGACACATATTGGTGGCGAAACCCGCGTAGAAAAGGTGGAGTTTCCTCAGTTTTTTAAGTATTCTGTGCAACTGTCTTCCAGACCTTACGACATAGTCATCCGGCTGAGGTGCAAGGTGCTCCGCTATCATCAGTCTCTCCCTGTATATGTGTTCCCAAGTTTCACGGGGAGGTGAAAAACTCCTATTGAAAACGGAAAAACTCCCAATTCTCTCTACGAACTCTCTGGGAGGCCATTCTGGGTCTACTGAGGCGTACGTCGGGAAGTGTTCCTCATCCCCTTTTTCAAAGCAGCAGGATGATTGAGGATATTTTTCAGCCACGTTCGACGAGGGAGTATGTATCACTGGTACACCGGTTCTCCTAGCGGCAGTAACTACTGGAACAATCTTTTCCTCAATTATTTTTCTAGACCTCGAAAGGTAGCTTTCACAGTAATGGATGCTCCAACAATCCACCAAGATTAGAACGCTTTCAACAACAGGTATTTCAAGAAGTTCCTCAACATAATGAAAGTCTTTCTCTAAGCACCCATATGGCTTATTCTCAAGGTAAAGCCTATAATACCTAGCAGGGATTTTTAATACAGGTTTTTTCATAGGAATGCCTTAAACGGCTGGTTTAAATCCTTTTTCTTTGAACATAAGCGTCATCCTTCAAACGCCTAGCCCAAGATTTTGGAAGAACGAGAAAAGCTTAAAAAACCGCGAGTATCCGCTACAAAGATGAGCACGAATTCAAAACTGATCAATATGGATGGTGCAGCATTGCTGATTGTCGACGTGCAGGAGAAGCTTCTCCCCTTAATGAATAGAAGGGAAGAGATTCTGAAAAACATTGTGAAACTAATAAGGTTTTGTAAAAAATGTGAAATACCCGTAATAGTGACCGAGCAGTATCCTAAGGGGCTTGGAAGAACAGTGCAAGAAATAAGGAGTGAGCTTGGGGACATTAAGCCTATTGAGAAGACGAGTTTCAGCTGTTTCGGCTCTCAAGAATTCAGGAACACTGTGAGAAAGATGAGAGTAAAAACCTTAATAATTACAGGCATAGAGGCACACGTATGCATAATGCAAACGGCGCTTGAAACCCCTAGGAAAATAAGAGTCGGTGTTGTGGCTGACGCGGTCTCGTCACACGCAGTTGAAAACACCGATCTTGCTTTGAAAAGGATGAGAGATTCTGGCATTATAATTTTTTCCACAGAAATGGTAATGTACGAATTGTTAAGGGATTCGAAGACAAGAATGTTTAAGGAAGTAAAGGAGCTCTTAAAATATAGCTCTAATCCTTAGCATGCACTAATCTTGATCAAACCACATCCATCAATCTTTAACTAGGAGGACAATGCTTTGAATAATGATGCATGCAGATAAAAGGTTTATAGTGGATGCGAACACTGTCTTCGGAACATACCCTAAGAGGAAAACAGACGTTTCGCTTAAAAATCTCATCAGGACAATGGATCTTAACGGGGTTGAAAAAGCCCTGACAGTCTCCTTGAAAGGAGCCTTCTACAGCTATGAAGAGGGAAACGAGGAAACCCTTAAGGTGTGCGACACAGACAAGAGGCTTATTCCACTGGCTACAGTCGACCCCAGAAGATTCATAGGTGGACGTGAGGAGATGGAAAACCTTGTTAGACGCGGTTTCAAAGGTCTTAGACTTTTCAAGGATATTCAGGGATACCCGCTCGACTATTCTCCGATAATCGAAATCATTGAAAGCATGGAGGGGCTAGGAGTACCGCTCCTTGTTCCCTGTAACGAATACGGGTGTATAACACTCTTGTCAAGGCTCACTGCGGATAAGGATTATCCCGTGATAATTCTTGGATGCACATATTCTCTCCTAAGCGAGTTCATAGTTTCAGCAAGGAAAAACAGGAACCTGTATGTTGAATCTCGTCTTCTAGCTTCTTCTGACTCTATTGAGGTTCTTGTTGAAAAAATAGGGGCTAGCAGGCTCATATTTGGCTCTGGAATGCCTCTCGAATACTTTCAGGCTTCTTACAGGATAGTTGAATCAGCCAGAATCCGGGATGAAGATAGGAACTTGATTTTTGGTGGAAACATTCTCAGGATTATTAAGGAGGCTGGTTGACATGCTCATTATAGATGTGCATGCTCACTACGGTGAATGGTTCTTCCCGATCTACAGATCGGCTAAGAAAGATATAGAGGAGATGATGAACCTCCACGGTATTGAGAAAGTCATACTATCCTCAAGTAAAGCAATAACCTATGACATGGTTGAGGGAAACATGGATTTAAGCAGGATTCTTGATTCAAACAAAGGTTTATACGGCTACGTATATGTCAACCCGAATTATCCTGAGCTTTCTAAGACTGAAATTGAAAAATATCTTGGCAACCCGCTTTTCAAGGGTGTGGGCGAAATACATCCAGATTACTCTGGTGTTTCGGTAGACTCGGAGGAGAGTGTCTCGGTGATAAGAGAGGCAGCTGAATACCGAAAGCCATTTCTGATACATACTTACAATTTGGAGAACGTTAGAGCGCTCGTCGAACTTGTCAAAAAGTTTCCTGGCAACATATTCATAGCTGGGCACATGGGTGGAACAGTCGCATCTGGAACCGGGTTAAGTTGGAAGAAGGCGATTGAGGCCGCTAAAGAGTATTCAAACCTTTATTTGGAGATATGCATGACCCTTTTTGAAAAAGGGAAGCTTGAGGAAGCTGTTGACAAAGCGGGTGCCGACAAGATCATGTTTGGCAGTGACCTAACATTGTTAACCCCTGCTCACACGATCGGCATGGTTCTAAGTGCGGAGATCTCGAGAAACGATATGGAAAAAATATTCTATTTAAATGCTAAAAAGGTTTTCAGGCTTTAGGATACGTCTTATAATAGCTAGCCACCTTGCTTATAGCCCTAAATATGTCGTTAACATCCTCGTCGGTGTAAAACTCGTTCACAGGTATCGTTATCAGTTCCCTAAGAACCTTCTCAGCATTCGGGCAGTCGCCCTCCTTGTACTGGATCCTCCTGTTGTAGCGCGGACAGTCGAATGGACAGTGCGAAGAACCATATGTAGCCTGATCCTTAAGAATGCTAAACATGTAAAGCGGTTTCTTAATGTATCCCGCGGAAGCCGGTATCCCTTCTGCTGAAACAGCTTTAGCAAATTCCTCTGGAGTAGCCTTAATGATGTCAGTGTTGATTGTTAAAGGGTAAAGCCAGTATGAATGCTTCGACCCAGGCAGGATTTTTGGAGGATTCACGCCTTCAACCTCGCTTAAAAGCTTTGTTAAAGCATCTCCCACTCTTCTTCTCCTTGCAACAATGTCTCGCACTTTGTGCAACTGGGCTAGTGCCACGGCGCCCTGGAGTTCAGTCATCCTGTAATTCATAGCTAGGAAAAGGTAACCCCTGTCTCCAGCCTGAGTCCTAGGCCAAGCCTTATCTGCGAATAGACGTGCTCTCTCAGCAAGCTCATCATTATCCGTGATAGTTATTCCACCATCTCCACACGTCATCTGTTTTGACTGCTGAAGGCTGAAGCAGCCCAGATCACCCATTGTTCCCGCTAGCCTACCCTTATACTCAGCTAAATGGGCTTGAGAAGCATCCTCAATCAAATAAAGCCCGTGCTCCCTGCAGATTTTCACAAGTGGATCCATGTCGCAACATTGGCCGAATAGATGTATAGCGATGACTGCAACAGTCCTGNCGGTTATTTTTCTCTCAACGTCTTCAGGATCCAACCCATAGGTTTCAGGGTCAATATCGGCGAAAACAGGGATACAGTTATGCCAGAGAATCGGAACTACGCTCCCAATGTCGCTTATAGGACCAGTTATTATCTCTGAGCAGGGTTCAGGGTTAATCGCCCCTAAAGCAACATGGATAGATGCTGTTCCAGAAGTCGAGGCAACACCATGCTTAGCCCCGTAGAGCTTTGCAAACTCCTTTTCGAATGTTAAAACCTTTGTCCCGCCCACCCTGTTTAGATTACCGGACCAGATTACGTCAACAAGCTCCTTCATCTCCTCGCTTCCAATATCCCTCCTGCTGGGAAGCTCTTTCAACCTGGTTCTTGGACCACCGTTAATAGCTAACTCTTCCAATCTACACTACTTCCACCTCTGATTCTATTAAAGGTTTTTCGGACTCGTTAGAAACCTTTATTAATCAAGATGCTTTGGAGCCCGAAGCATGGCGACTAAGAAAGAATACTTCGACTTCATCAACAAGTATTATGAAGAACTATTAAGGAACTACGAGCAGTATTTGAAAGAATGGGTGAAAAGGATGGAAACCGCTGAGTCCTTTGATCCTCCCATGGTTCCGGTTGCACGCGCTCTCGTCGAAGGCTTTCTTTACCATGTTACAGGAAACAAGGAATATGCTGAAAAAGCAAGGGAAGCAATGCTCACTTATCAGAAGCTACCTGACATGGTTCCAGAGCGCATGAGAAGAATGCCGAAATATGCTAAGGGCATTCGCCCAATGTTGAATTGGTTTGGAGGAGTCACCCTGTTTCTACGAGCCTACGAGTTCATACGGAATAGTGGGGTTATAAGGTCGGAGGATAGGGAGGTGTTTAAACAGATAGTTGGAAACAGTCTTGAGCCATTCTTCTCATTTCCGGAGTGGGGGCCGCACAATCGTGCGATTAAAAGAGGATTGGCACTGACCTATGCGGCAAAAATATTCCCAGATCATCCTGATGCTTCGAAATGGAGCAAGCTTGGGAAACTCATGATTGAACCTAGTCTGAAACACTGGTCGCTTGAAGACAGCGAGCTTTACGTTCCGATTTGGCTCTCAGATCTGCTGTTGTATCTGGATGTTACGGGAGATCGGGAAGTACTCGACTCACCCATTATGAAATACTATTTCCACTATTTCACAAACCTGCTCTGCCCGCTTGGAATGATCCCGGATTTCGGGGATGCGACTTGGGGTGCAAACGCTGAGTTGTACCTAGCGATCTTGGAGAAAGGAGCAAGCACATATAAGGACCCCCATATTAAGTATGCTGCCGACAGAATCTTCAGGTTTGCTCTTAAGGAGAAGAAGCTTGGCATCTACACCATATTCGCATACCTTTGGTCAGACGATAGTGTTGAAGCCAAGGTTCCGGTATCCTGCAGCCGAGAGGTTCTGGACGAGGTTATTGGCAAGAAGATCGTCTTCAGAGAAGGCTGGGACGAGAATGGAACCTACATGCTTCTTAACTACATGGATGAGGGAGATATCGGATGGTACTACAAAGAGCACTTGCGTAATACTCTAGTAGTAACTGCGGAGAAGATGCATCATGGACATGCTGATGAAAACTCTATTGTTGCCCTTGTGAAAAACGGGGCCTTCCTGCTTCATGACGGTGGTTATCGTGAGGCTCTGCCAAACGGGGCCTACAGGGCTGATGTCTATCATAACCGCGTAGTCGTTCGACATGGAAGACCTACAGGTCAAAGGCTTTTCGAATTCCTTCACGACAAGTGGGTTTACCAGCCTGTTAGAACCAGAAGGGTTCATTTCAAAACATTCCGAGACGTTGACGTAAGCAGAACCGAAGTAATAGATGATAAGAACGGGTACCATTGGGACAGGGTTGTAACATATTTGAAAGATTTGAAAGCCTTCGTAATCCATGACGGAGTTAAGCTTCTCAGAAGCGGCGAGTTCACAATCAGCAATATACTATGGACACAGAATATTCATGCGGCTGGTAAAGAATATTTTGATACTTCAATCGATTTAATAGGGACAGCTGGAGCAATGAGCAGTGCGAAGACCCTCGAAGAGAGAAAACGTCTCGCATGGCCCAATAAGAAGGGGGAAAGGCTCCTCATCTATTTCCAACCCGATGAAATTAAGAAGCCAGGAGTCGAAGAAACAATGCGATGCTACCTTCCTGAAAAATGTGTTTATCAAACTTATTCGAACCGTTTCAGAAGAGGAGAGTTCGCCTCTTTCACAACTTTTCTATGGCCCCATGTGGAAGACGAAGCTATCGACACCATGCTTAGTAGACTTAAACAGGTCAAAGTAGACAAGTATCCCAATGCCACCGCTATAAGAATAGAACAGCCTAATGGCGCAGTATACATTTGTGTTAAGCATGATCTCTCAATCGGGCTAGTTAGACCAGAGGTCAGACCCGTTTACACTTATGAAGCCGGGGAAATCCTATATGACGAATTTGCAACTGACGCAGCCTACCTGTATGCCAAGCTTAACAGCAACATGTTGAAATATGCTTTCATAGACGGGATGAAGCTTCTGTTCAAAAATAAGAGGATCTTTTCTTCCGAGGAGCCTAGTGTTATAGATCTTACTGATAGGCTAGACATTGATCGCGAAGGAATATTCAAGACAGAAAAGGAATACTGGAAATTCGAGCTTAAAACTAAGTGGGATTCTTGGGAAGACGAGATCGAGGTTGAAAACGTATAGCGGGCGCTTAAACAAACACATCCGGTTAAACATAATATTCTTGAGTTAAAAAGCATATTCCTCTCGTTAATCCGTAGAACAGCCTCAACCTTTAGAAACAAGCGTCAGCCAAGCCTCAAAAAACATATATGCAGGCGTCATATGCCGTTTCTAAAATGACTCTGACACCGCGCGAGAGAGTGTTGATGGCCCTTAAGCATAAAGAAGCTGACAGAATACCGATACACGACAGCCCTTGGGGTGCAACAGTAGACAGGTGGAGGAGTGAAGGCCTACCTTCGGGTGTTTCACCCGCAGACTACTTCGGCTATGAGCTGGCTGGGTTCTCAGCCG
>JAOAJQ010000053.1 GCA_026414125.1 Thermoproteota archaeon | reverse complement strand
GTTCTAGACTCGGGAATCAATTATGTTGTAGTGGGGAACCCAAATAGCGATGTAACTTTAACCTATTCAGGTCAGTTGCTCTGGCTATAATTTTATACTCTTTTTAATACCTTCCTTAATATTTTTATGAGATCCAGCTTATTGCTTTACGTATTCTTGGAACGCATTAAAGGAAACATCGAGTGGTACACTATAATCTGAACAAGCTATATATCCTCCCCTTCTTTTGCGACAGGTACTTTGCGAGATATTTCTTCCTCTATATCCTTAGTGTTAGCAATCTAATCTTTCTGGCATCAAGGTTTCCGATGAAGGAAAGAGTCTGTGAATCCGGCTTCCATCAATTTAGGAATCAGCAGGTTCACTTTACTCTTCGTAAACCCTGGTGGAGAAGAATGGTCCCTTGCTGAAGCAATATTCTCTCAAACCCACAGACCGTCAACCCCAAGTTTAAGATAGGTTTCCACGATCCTGGAGAAATACTGGCTCAGGTGTCTGAAAACATGTTTAACGAGGCTCGGATCCCAGGTAGATATCGTAGCCAAAATAATCGTGCAGGGAGACTCCTCTAGGCAGGTTCTCACTATACCATCTCTCCAAGGTTTCGTCCCCATTGGAAATCTATGAATGGACCCTGTCTGCCTCCTCATGGTTTAACACTCTTAACACCAGTTCTCTCTAATTCATGTTTCGAAAAAAATCCCACTTAAATTTGGCCCTAAAATAAAACGGACGGATCATCTGTTCTCAGGCTGTTTTTCTAACTAATAAAAACAATAAGGTTGAGAACAGTGTTAGAACGCTGGCTGCGTAAAATATGGATCTCGGTCCAACACTCTCCCAGAGAAAGCCTCCCAGTATTCCTCCAAAAACCCCGCCCAAACCATTGCTTAACTCTATGAATCCCATTGCCTCCCCAAGGTTTTCTCTGCGGCAAATTTCTGCTGTAAGAGTCCGCCTAGCGGGAAGGTCCATCGCCCCTACAAGCCCGAAAACAAAAATGCAGAGCCCCATGGATGTGAAACTGTTTGATAAAGCGAGAAGAATCCAGGTTGGCGAGGATATTGCCAGATGCGTCAGCATCATTCTCCGGCTTCCCCTTCTCGTTGTAACCCATGCCCAGGGAATGAAACCGATTGCGAGCCCAATGTTCCAGATGGAGATAACCATTCCGACGCCCACCATGTCTAACCCAACTATTCTCTGGGCGAAAAGGCTGATATAGGGAGAGATCATGAAGAAGCCTAGTTCGTGAAAGAAGATTGAGAAACCGTAGAAGACGAGCCGTGGATTCTCTCTAAGCATACGTAGCATTGCTCTAATGTTGACTGAGCTCGCTAAAACTTTCAGCTTGTTTCTCGATGATTCGCCTTTTCCTCTAGTAATATAGAGAGAATAAATCGGGATTGATAACAGGAAGAGCATTGAGGCGGTAAAAAACGGAAGTTCTGCTGCAAAGGATTTTGAAAGCCATCCTGCTAACAATGAGCTCAGTGATGACCCGACTAGAGTTGTAAGATAGAAAACAGCGAAGAAGAGTGGAGCCTTAGAAGGTTCCGCGCTTTCAAATATTAGGGCACTATTGTTAGGAGTGAATAAGGCTGTTGAGAAACCAATTAGAATATAGAGGGATAAGGCTGTGAAAATGTTTGTTGCAAAATACACTAGTATGCATGCTACGGAACCTAGAATACTGGAAATTATTAGTGGGATGCGTCTACCAGTGAAGTCGGAGAGTCTGCCGAACGGCATGGAGACGAAACCGATGATGCTCCAGCTGACAGAGTTTAATGCACCTATTTGACTAGGGGAGATTCCTTTGCTGTTGAAAAAAGGTGAGGCTATTGCCCCCTGCATCGAGTAGGCTGCCTGATGGAGAAAGCCGCCTGCAAGAACACCTTTGAAATCTCTGTCCTTCCACTCTTTCAAACCCATTGAAGAAAACCCGCCTCGTCTTAATTTTAATCTTCTATCTGATTCTTAAATTTGGAAACCTGTCTCTCACAAAGTTCTCCGCAGACCTGTCGTATGTTTTCTCAGCCTCCTTTGAGAAGAAGCATGCTGGAAGCTCACCGCATGCCCTATGATAACTTACGCATTCACAGCATACTCCTTTCCTAAGACAGTCGGGCCATGTACAAGGACAGTTCTTCAGATTTCTTTCTTTTTTGCATTCCATGGTGGGGGAAGCTAAGCATCCACCTATTTTAATTTTTAGTTGAAAATTTGGTTTGACTAACCCATAGGTTTATAATTATGATTTCAACGGGATAACCATGGTTAAGATAACTGTTATTGGAGCAGGAAGCCTTGCTTGGTCGGCGACATTGGTTCGAGACTTATGCTTGACTCCGAGCCTGAGAGGGTCAACAGTAGTGTTCATGGATATAAACGAGGAGAGGTTGAACTTGATCAACGCTTTCGCTAAGAGGTATGCTTCAGAGGTTAAGGCCGACTTGGATTTCGAGAAAACAACCGACAGGAGAGCTGCCTTAAGGGGTTCCGATGTGGTGATAAACACAGCCATGGCTGGAGGTCACGCTTACTATGAAAACATGAGGAGGGTTTCCGAGAAGCATGGTTACTATAGGGGAATAAACAGCGTTGAGTGGAACATGGTTTCAGACTACCATACTATATGGGGCTACTACCAGTTTAAACTTGCCTTAAGTGTCGCGAGGGATGTTGAGGAATTGAGTCCTGAAGCATGGCTTCTCCAGCTTGCCAACCCTGTTTTCGAGCTAACCACTCTCATAAGCAGGGAGACTAAGGCGAGGGTCATAGGGCTTTGCCATGGGCACTTGGGTTATCTGGAGATATCCAGCATCTTAGGGTTAAGCCCTACGAATATTGATTTCGAGGCCATAGGCTTTAACCACGTTATATGGCTAACTAGGTTTAAACATGACGGGGAAGATGCTTACCGTCTCATAGACGGCTGGATTAGAAACAAGGCTGAAGAATACTGGAAGGTGTGGCGCGAGGACCAAGTGAACCCGTTTGACATACAGATGTCTCCAGCGGCTGTCGACATGTACAGGATCTACGGGCTCTTCCCAGTCGGAGACACGGTTAGAGGTGGAACATGGAAATACCACTGGAACCTTGAGACGAAGAAAAAATGGTATGGGTCTCTCGCAGGCCCGGATTCTGAAACCGGTTGGAAAGTATACTTGGACATGCTTCAGTACAACTTTGACACGATAGCGGCGGCAATAAATAACCCGGCACCTTTGACAAGCATTCTACCTCCCAATCTTAGCCGGGAGTCAGTCGTCCCGATAATAGACTCATTAATGAACGATAAGGAGGGAATCTACCAGGTTAACGTTTTAAACGAAGGTGTAATAGTTGATTTACCTGATAATGTTGCTGTAGAGGTTCCGGCGAAGATTGACGGGAAAGGCGTGCACAGGATGAGAGTTGAAAAACTGCCCAAGCGAATAGTAAACTATGTTCTCCGGCCAAGGATGATGAGGATGGAATGGGCTCTTGAAGCTTTCTTAGAGGGTGGTCGCGACACTCTTTTCGAATGGCTAATAACGGATCCTAGGACAAAGTCTACGGAGCAGGTTAACCAGGTCATAAATGAGATTCTTTCAATGCCGGAGAATCTAGAGATGGCCAAACATTTCAAGTGAATCCTCGCTTATTAAAACATTTTCCGTCTGCTAGGACAGATGTTTTTTAATTAGAAAGAAGGTTCAGCAGGAAGATTAACAGGGTGAAGAAGACGAAAAGTGTTTACAGATTACACAGTAAACTACGCTAGGGCAAGACCCTCCTTCTTAGCCTTTCTCTCCAGATGGAATATTGCGGCCTTCGCCAGAAGTCCGAAACCTACTGTGAAGACAAGTAGCATTCCAATCTCAACTTCCACCGGCCACACGGTGCTGGTTCCCATTACGAAGTGGCGTGAAAGATCAATCCCATGGGTTAGAGGTATAAGGAATGCGAGAATTTTCAACGGGTCGGGCATAAACTGGAGTGGGACGAACATTCCTGTGGCTATTTGAAAGAGAAAATTGAGGATGGACATCACTGCTGAAACATCTTTGAAAAGCAGTATGGCACTAGACATTATAACGCCTATCTGGCACAAGGCTAGGAAGGTTAGAAGCAGCGTGATGCATGTCATTAAGAACGCAGATGGAGGTGGAAAACCGCCTAAGAGGATAAATGCTGTTGCAAACATGGGTATTATGCCGAACAATGTTCCAACAACAGCTTGGGAGATAGATGAAGAAAGCATGTAGACATATCTGGAGACTGGCGAGGCAAACGTGTACTCGATCTGTCCTCTGGTTAACTCATCCCTTATCTCCCAGGCTCCCCAAGTTGCAGCACCCTGATAGTTTTGGAAAGCAACCCCGATTAGTAGAAATACGGCGTAATTAGTGCTTCCAATCGATCCGAGTTTCGTAGGATCTATGACGAACCCGAATATCATGAGGCCAAGACCCCATATGAAACTCATTATCAACTCCACTGTGAAATTCAGCTTATAGCGGGTTATCTCTCTTATTCTCCTCCAGACGGTCATCCTAATCATCGTCAGGATATTACTCATCTCTCCTCGCCCTCAACCATTATTTTAAATGCTTCTTCAAGCGTTAGATTCTCTATCCTTATTCCCAGCCTGTGCCCATTGTTTTTCAAAAGCTTGATCAAGACCGGCAGGGTTTCATAAGCATCCTTACAGTAAATTCTGAGATCAGAGTTCTCCCGCTGAACGCTGATAACTCCCTCAACATGGGTCAGCTGCTTCACGAACTCCTCGTTAATATTATTGCCGTTTATCTGGATGACTTCCGTTCTTGTTACTGATTCCCTCATTTTCTCCGGCGGCCCGTTGAATATGATCTTGCCCTTGTTCATCATGATTACTCTATCACCTATCTCTTCAGCCTCCCTCATGTTGTGAGTAGTAACAATTATGGCTGCCCCCCTATTCTGAGCGTAATCCTTCAAGTATTTCCTAACCTTAGAGGCAGTAAGAGGGTCAAGGGATTTAGAAGGCTCATCCATGAACACGATCTTGGGCCGGGTGATTAAAGACCTCATTATTACGAAAGTCTGCTTCTGACCCCCTGAAAGAGCAATGAAATACTGGTCCAGGCAATCTTTGAAATCGAATTCCATAGCCATCTGCTCAATCCTTTCGTTAGCCTCAGACTTATGCAACCCGTGGAAAGCAGTAGCGAAGAAAATCAGGTTCTCCTTGGCAGTCAACCTGAAGAACGCTGACCTCTCACTATCTTGGCCAGCGTAACCAATTATTCTCCTAACCCTGTCTGCCTGAGAAACCACGTCGTAACCGCCAACCCATGCCTCCCCTTCGTCTGGAAACAGGAGGGTGCTCAATATCTTAACTAAAGTAGTCTTACCGGCTCCATTAGGCCCGAGAAGACAGACTATTTCACCCTCTCTGATGCTGAAGCTGACGCCTTGAAGTGCAACCGTCTGCTTTCCCCCGGAACTATATGTCTTACGAAGACCCATAGCCTGAACTAAGGTTTCCGAAGTTGGGTTTTCCATGACAGTTGCCTCAACCATGGCTCTTGTTTTAACACTCATGTTTTCATCACCAGACCCGTAGTACTGTTTTTTAAAAATGACTCACGAAATGCGAACTCTAAATGTAATTGTCTGAAGAGAATCGCCTCATGCCTTCCAGAGTTGTTTACTGCCATTTCAGCAATGCTTTTTCTATGAATACTTTTAAGAATTTTGCAACTTTTTACTCAAGTATTTGCTCACCTAGGTGCAGTATGAAGAATGGTATCTGTCTTAAACTATTACCTTTCCTCTATGAGTGTTAACTCTCCATTCTTTTTAAGCACTACGAATAGTGCTACCAGCGCTGTAGACGCAGATAGTGTTCCCGTGTATCTCGTAAGGCTTGTTAAATCAACCGTCTGAGACTCTACTTTGAACACGTAGTTGATCGGCCCGCTCTCTACAATCCGGTATGACTGCCCATAGAGGGCAATGCTTACTGCGCGCGTCGTCAGTTTTCCCTCGCCATTGCTCAGGAATCCGTCGGAATCATAGGTTCCAATAAAATAATGCAGTGTCGTATTTACGTTGATAATGCTGACCGTTGATCCAATTCTCACCCTTACCGGGAGCCTAGTATTAATGTTGTTTAAAACTATTTGCCTGTTAGAATTCGCCGTATTGTAAAGCAATCCTGCTGCGTTCAACCTATTTAACAATATTTTTGTAGTGTCCAAAGATACGCTAGCAATCTGAGATTCCAGGTCGGGCAGTTGTATGCCCACGTAGTCAACATAGAGGATTTCTTCACACGTGTATTGAATGCTTGTTGACTTGATAGTGCCTTGAACAGCCAATCCTAAGGAGGCATAGGCTGCTCCCGCCAAAAGCAAAACTATGAAAATGGTGGTAATAGTCTTTGAGAAAAAGCCTAGACCTCTTTTCTTCAGGTCAATAGGCATCAAGTAGGGGAGGAGGCTGTATGCCCGTAGTATTCTGAACATGGCGATCCTCCTTTTATTGACAAGAAGCGGAAGCAACCCTATTCCCATTACAAATCCTCCTGCGTGAGCGAATACTGCTGTGCCTCCAGCAGTCCTGGTGAAACCGTAAATCACCTGTGTTGCAAACCAGAATACTATGTAGTAGGCAGCCTTGATCCTGAAAAACATTGGAAGGAATATGAAGCCCCAGCCTACTACTAGATATGTTCCCGGGTAAAGTAAAAGGTAAGCCCCTAGGATTCCACTGATAGCTCCGGAGGCACCGATTGCAGGAATAGTGTATGCTGAAAACCCGCCTAGAAAGCTGAACGCCGTGTGGAATACGGATGCTGCAACTCCTGCTATCAAGTATAAGAGTAGAAATCTCAACTTGCCCAAGACGCTTTCAACAGCCCTGCCGAAAACATACAGGAAATACATGTTAAAAAATAGATGGAAGAAATCGGCATGAAGAAACATAGATGTAAAAACCCTATACCATTGGAAGGGAGTTTCTATAAGCGAAGGGATGAAACCACCTATGCTCGCCCAGTAATCACTAGTTTCTATAAAAAAACTCTCGTAAGAGGTTAAGACGTATATTAAAACATTAATCAGTATTATGATTATTGTAACCGTTGGTCTGGTTTTAAAACCAGTTGGACTACCCATTGGTATGCCAAAGCTCATTCTAGATCCGCCGGAAGTCATTTCCCTACTCATACCTTAATGCTTCAACAGGTTTAAGTTTTGAAGCTTTCCAAGCAGGGTAAAGGGCAAACACCATGGTGACCATCAGGCCGAAGATGATGGCTCCCAGTATAACTGTTGGAGTTAGAACCGGTGTTATCACGATGCCGTTTGACATTGCCGCTTGGTTCCCCTGCCGTAGGATACCTGCTCCACCCGAAGAGCCGAATATTCTTACAACAATTTGCGCTAAGCTCCATCCTGCACCGATTCCGATTAAAGTGCCCAGCAGCCCTATTATGGTTGCTTCACATAAAAATATCAATAGCACCTGGTGATTCTTCATTCCTAAAGCCTTCAATATGCCTATTTCCCTAGTTCGCTCCATTACCGATACAATCATAATGTTCATTATGCCTATTCCTGCTACGAGGAGCGAGATTGCCGCGATCCCCGCTAGGAATAGCTCGATTGTTGAGAAGACGCTTGAAATAATGTTTAAGATGGCTGTTGAAGAGGTGACCGTTATCCTGCCTCCTAAGGCTTCCCTTATAGCCTTCGTCGTACTGTCAATCGTAGTCTTATCGTCACTCCTTAACTTAACGATTATCATCTCGCAGGTTTCGGTTCCGAAGAAGCTTTGAGCCCTTGAAATCGGAATGTATATCCTGCTGTCTGAGGGGCCGCCGACGGTGAACCCTCCAATCTCTCGGAGAACAGCCACGACTCTACCTATATAC
>JAOAJQ010000052.1 GCA_026414125.1 Thermoproteota archaeon | reverse complement strand
CCGCTCCCAGATGGTTGTCGCACCGAGCTTCACGGTGTAGAGCCAAGACGGATAGGTTTCCTGCATGAGAAGCCTGTAGGCTACGTCGGTTCTGCCGAACTTGGTGAGTGCCTGCATGAGGTGCCGCGTCCCAACGAATCCTGTGGATAAGTGCCATCCACGGTCCTCAATATCCTTAACCAGATGATTTAACACTTTTTCCTCAATCTCTTCAGGAAGCAGTTTTAAATCAAGTGCTAAAGCGTAGCATGTCTGTGTCTCACCTTTTATCCGCCCATCGGGCTGAACATATTCTTTAAGGAAGGCTGTTCGAATATTGTTGAACAATTCTTCAAAGTGTTCTGCGTCATCCGTCTTCCCTATTTCCTGAGCCATTTCAACCATCAGCTTAACAACGTAAGCGAAATAGGCTGTTGCAATCACGTCCTTAGGGGTTTCAGAACCGGCTGGAACCCAGTCGCCATACCCTATTTCCGGCCGCAGGAAGCCTTTACTGTTTTCAACAAGATAGTTAATGTAACGGGTCATCTTCTCATAGTAAAGCCTGATTACCCGTGTATCACCGTAAGTCCGCCAAACCACATAGGGTATAATGATTCCCGCATCCCCCCAGCAAGGTGTTCCAAAGCCTGCGCCAGTTGCGGGTGCGACATCAGGATACGCACCGTCTTCTCTCTGGCTATCGTTTAAGTCGATTAACCATTTAGTCATGAAGGCGGAGATATCAGCAAAGTAGGCGGCGGTTCTGGCAAAGATCTGCGCGTCCCCTGTCCAGCCCTGCCGCTCGTCGCGCTGCGGGCAATCAGTAGGCACCTCGAAATAGTTGCCGCGCAGGCTCCAAAGGATGTTTTGCACAAGCCTGTTTAAAAGTGGATTTGAACACCTGAAGCTTCCGGTTATTGGAATGTCGGTGTGTATAACGATGCCTGTAACAGCGTCCATAGGTGGCTTACCCGGGTAACCAGTTACTTCAACATACCTGAAGCCGTGATATGTGAATCGTGGCTCAAAAACCTCCTCGCTAGCGCCCTTGCAAATATAAATATCGGAGGCTCTAGCTCCTCGAAGATTTGCGGTATGCAGGGTGCCATCGGGGTTAAGAACCTCAGCGTAACGAAGCACTATCCTCATGCCAGGCTCCGCGTTTCTAACTTTCAGCCTCACGACGCCAACCATGTTCTGTCCGAAGTCGAATATGAAAACTCCGGGGCTTACCTCTTTTGTCGACTGGGCTTGCAGCTCCATCGTTTTTCTAACAGGCTCCCCAGGATGGGCTGTTAGCTGCAATCTTACATCATCTACCGATGCGTTTCCCCAGCTATCATCCTTAAACCATGGTCCGTCCCATCCGTGGATCTCGCGCCTAGCATCATAGGTTTCACCCATATAGTTATCAGCTTCAAGAATTGGACCGTATGTTGCCTTCCAACTCTCGTCGCTGACGACAAGCTGGCGCTCGCCATCATCATACTCTATCTCCAGTTGAACGAGTAGGCGTGGGCCGTGTCCAAACTTGTTTATCCTCCCCCAGCCTCCTTGATATCCCGAGTACCATTCGCTGTGTAGTATTACTGCTATCACGTTCTCCCCGGGATTAAGAAGATCCGTAGCCTCATAAGTACGGTAGTATGCGCGTCTCCGATAGTCGGACCATCCCGGTATGAAGTAATCTTCAGTAACGCATTTACCGTTTAAGCGGAGCTCGCAGCTCCCTAAGGCGCTGACATAGAGGAGCGCCCGCTTAACCTTTTTCTCAACAGTGAAACGCTTCCTTAAAAATGGCGGTGGCCGGACATATGGAGGCCTTGTTGCTAAGACTCCCCATGGCTTGGTTTTGAAGTCGCCTAGTTCAAGCGCATGCATCCATCCAGAATCGTTGAAACCGGGCTTCTCCCAATCCTCCACCCACATAGGAGAGGATTTCCAGCTCGCGTCAGTAACTAGCGTTAAAGACTCGCCATCTTCAAAATCAATTATTGCTTTTCCAAGCAGACCAGCGTGACCGCCAGTGTTAGTGGCCTTGATCGCGAAAACATTCAGGCCAGCATGCAGCAGACTAGTTATTTCAATCGTCTGCGGACGCTGCCAAGCGTAAGGTTTGCCATCGCTCACACCGGCCTCCTTCCCGTTTACAAAAAGTATAAACTGGTCGTCAGCAGTGATCAGGAAGATTCCTCTCCGTATTTTCCTGTCTACCGGCAGGCTTATTGTCCGGCGGAAAAAACGGTCTGCAACAGGAGCCTCTTTAATGGGTTCCCCCTCTTTAAACCATATCCACTTACACCCTTTGAAATTAGGCTCCTCCCACTCAGCATATTCGTCATACCCAATCCATTTTGCTTTCCAATCATTCGGATCCAGCAGTCCCATTGTCCAGTATCCGGGCTTACTCCACTCAGAGGGTCTTCCATATCTATCCCACACCCTTACTTTCCACCAGCACTCCATTCTGGATGAAAGCATTCTTCCAGCATAAGTGATCTGACTTGTTTCATCGGACTGGACTTTACCACTATCCCAGAGGTCGCCAATATCCTTCTCTAAGTTTAGCTTTGTGCTTGAAACAATAATCTGGTAGGCTGTCTGAAACTGTCCTCTTTCAGATGATTCAACGATCCAGCTTAACCTGGGTTTTAAACTGTCAATTCCCAGAGGGTTAACTCTGTATTCGCAGCGTAGTTTTCTAATACTTAAGCTATTCATCTCGGGTTTATACTCGCTTCCATTTGATTCGGAGGCTCTTCGGAGGCTCAAATATGGATCACTCTTTGAGTTCTCCTGTTTTACGCACCGACAAGATAAATTCGCAGCAGGGATCTCCTTTAGCTATACACTTTGTTTCCTCGCTCTCCACATCCTCTCTAAAGAGGGAACTGAAAAACCCTGAAAGAATACCCCTGATAAAATGGCTTTGAGATGTCGATTTTTCCTTAAACATCTCACACTCCCAATTATCAAAAACCCTTATAACTGCTTTCTTTACTTTCTCGTCCAGCTGTATAATTTCCATTCTTGCCCATCCTAGAATAAGAGCTCTTTTCTTAAGCATTTCAACGGCATTCATTCCTTCTATTCCATATTCCTTCCTATAGGTTTCTAAAGTGTTCTTCCCAATTTCCCTTCCTTGATACCATATTATTGTCTGGACTATTTCCTTGCCAAGAGAGTCTCTTAATCCAATCAGAAGGCTCTCTAAAACTGGAATTGGAAAGATAACTGCTCTATAGTTTCCAACTTTAAGGGGGAAATGAAAAGAGTCTTCGTCAAACCACCCGGAATGATCAAATATCCTTATTTTCTTAACGACATCGATTTTCTCAATATTTATTTCTTTGTTAATAAGCGTTTCTAACTCTCTTAAGTTCATCTTGCTAGGAGTCTCCAAGAACATTGAGACCTCAATCTCTTCTTTTCTAGAAATGGATTCACTTAGGATTCCGACTAGGTTAAATTCATGCTTCTTTAGAATGTTTAGGAATGAAGCTAGTGCACCACTTTTATTAGCCAGAGTTAATGATATGAAGTAAATTCGTTGTTCAGGATCCGATATCATCCTTGAAAGGTCTATCGGTTTATGCTCGTTGTATAGTGCTTCAATCAACTCGAGTCCAGAAAGAGTTTTAAGAAACTATTTATCCTTTTCTCCTTAAAGTTGTTTATTATGATGCTCCTCATAATACTTTCGGCATTCCTCAATTATTTGCATTACTCTCCTTACGCTTTCAGGAGTAACTCTCAGCGGGGCTCCTTCACGCAGGCTTTTGTACAGTTCTTCATAAAACAGGATTTCACTGCGCTTGGCATCCTCCTCTAAAATCCATTGCTCCTCTTTCCACGGGATTTCCTCCCAATTATAGCTGCGGTCTGGAGTAGGCCCCATTTCAACCTGCCTCGGGGGAAGATCCTTAGGATCAAAATACTTCCACCTCATCGAGCTCCCGTTTCCAGCAAGACCTCCTTTGGTTCCCATTACCAGCCAATAGTCTTGAGGATAGGCGCACGCACGAGTAACCTCTATGTCAACCTTTACGGAACCAGGCCCCCCGAGGATTATCTTAACATGGTCCTCAGCATCACCAAGAGTTAAGGTTCTCTTCATGTCACAGAACAGTACTTCCACTTCCTCTCCAACAAGTTGAATCGCTTGATCTATAAGATGGGAAGCATTATTGTTAAGCTCTCCCCCTCCAAACTTTTTTAATGTCTGCCAATCCCAGCGTCTTCCAAAGGAGTGCAAATATATTTTTACAAGCACTATGCGTCCAAGCTTACCAGATCTAACTATTTCCTTGACTTTTAAGAAATCTGGAGTGTATCTCTTGTTCTGAAATACCGTGAGGATCCTTCCAGTCTCCTTTGCAATCTTTATCATCTCATCTGCCTCAACCAGACTCGTGGCCATTGGCTTTTCGCACACAACATTTTTACCTGATTTCAATGCCTCTATTGTTTGAGGAGCGTGGAGGTGGCTCGGTGTTGCTACAACAACTAATTCCACATCTTCATCTCTTATGAGTGAACTAAAGTCGGAGTATGCTTTGCAACCAAACCTGTTCACAGCCTCCTTTCTTCTCTCTTCAATAGGGTCGAATACCGCAACCACCTTATACATGCTGGAGCATTTCTCGAGAGCATTGGCATGAATATCCCATCCGCTTCTCCCAAGCCCGGAGATTCCGACTTTCACCATGTTACTCATAAAACCGCCTCCAATAACCACTAAAACATTCTTAAAAGATATTTTGCAAACTCTGGAACTCCTTTTTTAGGATCCTCCTTCTCCTCATACTCGATGGAGATAAACCCGTTGTAACTGTTGTCTCCAAGGATCCTTCTGATTTTCTCATAATCTACCTTAATGTTTTCGGAGACACTTACTTTACCATGAATATGTACCGCGTACGGAACCGTCTTCGCAATATCTTCATACATGGACTCCTTATAGTTGCCAAGGTCAAGGTTGACCCTTAACCATGGTGAACCAACGCTCTCAACTATTCTCACTACGTTATCCGCCCTAGCGGTAACACCCCCATGGTTCTCTAAAGCTATTACAATACCGTTTTCCTCTGCATAAGTTATGCATCTGCTTAAAGCTTCCACCGTCCACCGTATGGCCTGTTCCTCAGAATATCCTTCGGGAACATGACCGCCGAAAACCCTTAGGGCAGGAGCGCCAAGCTCACGGGCAATCCCTAACCCTTCCTCAACAGTCTTAATCATTTTTTCCCTTTCACGAGGATCTGGGTTGCAGAAGTTAGTCGAGATTCCGGCGCAGGAGATGGGGAGTCCTCGCGAAAGCGCGATTCTCTTCAGGTTTCTAAAATAGCTTGGTTCTCTTGAAGGAAGCCAGTAAAGGGTCATCTCCACCCCGTCCAGACCTATTTTATAGACCTCCTCAATGAAATCCTCATAGCTCATTCTGCCATCCTTAAGATAATCCCTATAGGAGTAAGCTGCACAACCTATCTTTATCAATTTCCTTTTGCGAGTCTGTAAAAGACTATTTATGTTTTTTAGCTACGGTTAACCTACACTGTGGTGAAAGCCCGCTAGCCTAGTATCCAATTCTTTTCAGATAATTTCTGCTCTCCAACATGCTTTTAAACGGGCTTTCAAGAGTCCAATCTTGTTCAACAATAACCCATTTTAATCTAAGTTGGGTTACAAAGCCAAGTATAGCGGGGAAATCTATCGATCCTCTTCCAAGCTCAGAGAACTTCCTGTTCTTCATGTCCTCCTCTGAACCGTCTTTTAAATGCAGGTAAACAACCCTATCCTTATTAGCCTTAATAAACTCGAGTGGATTAGCCTCTCCGAATTTAACCCAGTAAGTGTCAACGCATAGGCTGACTAACTCCGGCGTCGTGTTATGTATAATCAGTCTTATACCCTTTTGTCCGTTAGCTATCTCATGCCCATGATTATGATAGCAGGTTTTAACCCCGTGTTCTCTGCAGATTTCCCCAGCCTTATTTAAAAATTCTGCACACTTCAAATAATCCTCCTCTGAGCCCTTTCCACCGGGTCCACTAAAAGTCAAGTATTCTCCATCAAGCTTCTCTAAAATCCTCACAGCTTGTTCAACCTGGCCCATGTCCCCAACGCCCATGTGTAATGCGACAAGCCTTAAACCGTTTTCAACCAGAAGCCTCTTGGTTTCCATAATATCTTTGGAAACTATTTCAGGAGAGGTTTCTATTCCCTCATATCCTGCTTCTCTTACTTCTCCTAGGACACTTTCAAGATTTTCCCTAGCTTTCGCCCCCCAGATGATTAGTTGAGCACCAATCCTTAAGCTACTCATAATTTTGATCTTTAAAGCTTGAACAATATAAATCTTTCCTAATCTTAAAGCTTAAATAATGTTTTGGGATTTTTCTGTTTGCTTTGAACATTGACGTGGAAAAATGGGTCAAGAAAGTTAGCTTGAAATTAGATCCTGAGAGAATTGAAGAAGCAAAAAGTAGGATTGCTGCAGCGTGGAACTTTAAACAGGTAGAAAGCCCTCCCTTAATCATCAGTTGTCCTCCACCAGAACCTTGGCCTATCTTCAAGTACTACGAAACATACCATGATATAGATAAGATGTTAGTGTCACAACTGGCTTCAGTTTATTCTCACGCCATCTTGCAGGACGATGGTATGCCATGCGTAAGAGCCAATTATGGCGTTGGCATATTGCCAAGTGGTTTCGGAAGCGAGGTAATTGTTCAGCCCGACTTGGATCAGATGCCGTGGGTTAAGGAGCCCGTTTTAAAGAAGGATCCCCCTGATCTGGGAGAGTTGAAGGATCCTTGGTCTAGTCGAAGTTTAATGACGCGAGTTATTGAAACAGAAGAGTATTTCGTTAAAAAACTCGATGGGACCGGGGTAAGAGTATACCTTTGCGACACTCAGGGTCCGTTAGACATAGCCTATCTTCTCAGGGGTCCAAAACTACTAAGCGATTTCTATCGCTACCCTGACTTCGTAATGGAGCTCCTTAAGAGGGTTGCCGAAGTATATGTTGAGTTCTCAGTTGAACAGAAGAAAATAGTCGGTGAGCCTCTTAACCAGGGATTCCACGGGACACCTAACGTATGGATGGATAAAGGCGGTGTTAGGCTTTGCGAGGATGTGGCTGTTATGATAAACCCGACTCAATACAGAAAGTTCTGTATTCCGATTAACGAGTTTGCAGTCAGACTTTTCGACGGAGGGATGGGCCACTTTTGCTGCAGTCAGTCTTCAGAAGGCAGGCAGGTTCTTGAACCACTGTTGTCAAGCAGAGCTTTTAAAGCTTTCTTCTTTGGGAATCCTTCCAAGTTCTACGGCTTAAAGGAATCTGTCGAATTGTTTCAAAAGAAGCGTGTATGCCTGATATGGACTGATGGGCCACAGGAAGGTGAGAAACCAGAGTCATGGGTTAAGAAAGTGTCAAATTCCCTTGAAGATAAAACCGGAGTAATATTTTCCATTAGTGTCGAAAGCTTTAACGTTGCGCGGGAAATTATGAACGAATGGAGAAGAACATTCAGATAACTGTGGGGAAGCCTTTAAAAAGAATTCGACCTGTTTCAATTCTGTTCTTTTATGCTTTTTGTTAGGAAAATGTCGATGCGATTGACCTGTCATCACTAAGCTTACTGAGCAATCTTTCTCCTCGCATTCAAGTCTCCACACCGTATTTCCTTACGGGCACCTTTTTACTATTAGCCTTCTTTGCAACTCTCCTTCTGACTCTAAGTCTTAGAGCCTCCAGTTCGCTGGGTTCAATGTAAATCAGATTTGTTTTTACTCAGGTTGCTAGGCATCAGGCTGTCATAATAGTCTACAAGTCTTCTACCAAGTTTATAAGCTTGTTCTACATATCGTGTTTAACAGCCTTGCGTGAAGACTATGCTTGGAACAGCATAATCCGGGAGGCGTACACCGCCTCCAGGTACCTAGGGATTCCAACAATAGGCCTAGATGACGGACACGTGCTTTACTCGACAGCCTTCTTGGCAGCTCTACGGTTTGGACGGTTGAAAGCCATGGACGCGGGTGCAGGCACAGGCTTTTCAACAGTATGGATTGCTAGAGCTAT
>JAOAJQ010000051.1 GCA_026414125.1 Thermoproteota archaeon | reverse complement strand
CTCTAAGGTTTCTACAAATGAAACAACTTCCTTTATAGACCATGTTCTAATTCTTTCAGAAACCAGTTTAAACAGTTCTACAGTTTCAAGCTTATCGAAAGATTCTAATCTCTTTTCTCTTGGAGAGGCGGTGTATTCTGACCTTGGTTCAGCATCGTTAAACTCCGTTGAGATGCAGCTTGATTCAACAGTTACCCTTTTACCAAACTTACTGGTGCAGATAAGTCCTCCATGCTTATCCACAGTATATATGAAGGCTCCGCCATCCGTGTAGCTTCCTCCCCGTGCATACCAGTAGGAGTCAGCCATCGGACGGAACCTTCCGTCATGCTCAGAAAGCTCTTCAAGCATAGCGTCTATCGCTTGCCTCTCGGAAGCAATAATCCCGATCTTAACATCACCTTCTTGGAGTGAAAAGACTTGAGGTCTGAGCATAGAGGTGTCCGTTATGCCTATTAGCTGGAAAACTCTTTGTTCAACATCATTCCTAGCTATTATGAAGAACCATGGGCCGTCTGGAGAACCGTGAATATGAATAGCCTGAATAGCCTTGTATATCTTTTTCTTTTCATCCGGCAGCATTGCAAAATCCCTTTCAGTCGTGGGAGCAATTGCTTCAATCGCATACTCTAACGGATACTTGTATACTCTGGTCAAGAGATCCCAGTATAGGGCGGCAACTTCAGTATCGGTCAGGAACAACGGGTATATGTCTCTTTGCTTAAGGTATTCTGTTATCGAGAAGTAGTTTGCGAAATCACCATTATGAACGAGCACGTCATTTAAACCTATGAAGGGATGCGAACCACCAGGATGCCACACCTTCCCTTTAGTGGGATATCTCTGATGGCCTATCCAGATGTAAGCCTCAATATCTTCAAGCATATAGTATTTTATGACTTGCTCAGCATAGCCGACGATTTTAAGAACAAACATGTTTCTCCCATGCGACAATACAAAAGCCTTTTTCAAACCTGTTGAAGAATAATACTTCCTGTTTAATGCGAAACTGTTCCCATATATAAACTCGTCCTCCACATCCCTCTGGTTAAACATCTGAATACCATGTTTTTCAGCGAACTTTCTCAACAAGTCTTCGTCAACCCTGACGAAGTATCGCCAGACCTCCGGGGGCTTCACTTCCAAACCTATACTTCTATAATCCTTCAGTGTGGGAAGCTTCTCAAAATGTTCAATTCTCATACACGGTTTAATGAACTCTGACTCCAGCCTCTCCCTCGTGCCTGAATCTAAGTAAGCTATTTGAAGCAGGTAACAGTCTTCCAGAATCCTCTTTGAAACACCCAGTTGCTTGGCTGATAGTCCTACTGCAGCTATGCCACCACCCTTACCATTGCCCCTATTATGCATTTGCAGCAGGGGCCTTAGTAGAAACCTGCCCTTCACTGGTATTGAAGATGCTACGCCGATTACCCCGCAACCACCTTCAGCAACCTTTTCAAACTCTTTCAAAACTATCACCTACGTGATCTAGATGAACCAGATGATTGAACTGCCCACTCTTGAACTTGACCACGCCTTCTGGTCGAAGCTCCCTAATACTTTTTAAACCGAGTTTTGAAAGAATATAGTCGAGCTGCTTCTTCCACGAATAGTACATGTTTATTATTCTTTGAGCCCCCCATTCAGGCTCTATCAGTAGGTTTAAAGCAGGATCGGTAGTTGCTATTCCAGAGGGGCATCCTCTCCCTCTTTCGCAGTTTCCACACCTCTTACATCCGAGAGCAACAAGCTCGCTCGTCCCTATTACTGCTCCATCAGCACCCAGCGCTATAATCTTAGCAACGTCGAAAGCGGTTCTTATTCCTCCGCTGGCCATTAACACAATCTCGTCCCTAACACCCTCTCTGACGAGATAGTTGTGGACAATTGGAATAGCATATTCAACCGGCATGGCGATATTCTTCTTCGCTATGTCTGGTGCAGCCCCCGTTCCGCCAAACCCCCCGTCTATCTGGAGAATATTAGCACCTGCGTAATAGCTGCCGATGGCAACCATGTCAACATCTATTGGAGTAGATACTTTCACGGAGACAAGTGCCTTAGGATTAACATCCTTTATCAACTGAACATGCCTATAATGGTCTTCAACGGAGTAAACATTGTGAAAGGGAAACGGGGAGAAGAGGCTTATATTAGGCACGACTTCTCTAATTTCCGCAACCTCGGGAGTAACCTTGTCGGCAAGGAGATGTCCACCCAGTCCCGGTTTAGCCCCCTGCGCATACTTCAGACAAACAATCCTTGCTCTCTTAATGGTTTCAGCACTCACACCAAAGTGTCCAGTAGCAACTTGCGTTATCACGTTGTCTTTAAAAGGCATGAGTTCCTTAGGATAGCCCCCTTCACCAGTGCTTGTGAATGTTCCCCAAGCCTTGGCTGCAATAGCCCTAGCAATCATAACCCTTAGGCTTATTGAGCCAAAAGACATGTCTGCACCGTAAACCGGGATTGGGATTATTATTTCCGGTCTCCTGTCTCTCCTCTTGTTTAAAACTATGGATGTGTCGAGATCCTCAGTCTCAAAAGCCTCGTTAAGATTTACCTCCTCCTTAAGTTCAAAATCAAATCTTATTCTGTCGAAACCACCTCCAGAGTCGCCAATCCTAAACTCATATCTTCCAGAAGGTTTTCCGGTTTCAGCCTGTTCCCACGTTGAGAGAATAAGGTCCGCCGTCCAACGCCTGTCTCCGAGAATGAGATACTGAGGGTTAATCCTGACTGTTAAAGCGCCTGTAGGGCATACTTCTACACATCTTTGACAATCTAGACTGAGACAGTGATTAGACATATTAGTTATGCGAAGAACCCCCTCGGGTTTCTTAAACGCTTCATATTCAATGCTGGCGGAACCTATGTATTCAGGGCAAGTCTGGGCGCAGATGCCGCACGCTGTACACTTAGCTCTATCTAGGATAACGTCATACTTATCTATAAAGTAAGATTGCTTAGACAAGGCTGGTTTAACTTCGGGTTTTTTGAAAACCAGCTTACTCTGCATCATTCAGAATCACCAAACACTTTTTCCTCAAGCTCTCTGTAGAATATGGCTCTACCAAGCTCGCCTCTTAGCCTCCTCACTTCTCTTAAACCCATTCCACCTAGAACCTCTAGAAGCTGGTCTCTCCAAGAGCTTATGAGGTTTACAATCCTCTGGGAAGCAAGACTAACATCTGTATCTTCAATCCTCATTGGGCAATCTTCTTGATGCTTATCACTGTAGCATACTTTGCATCCTAGTGCGATTTGATATGCAAGTCCTACTGCAACCGCGTCTGCACCAAGGATTATGGATTTAGGAACATGCGCGGCCTCAGCAACTCCTCCGCTGGAAATAATGGAAACCTCGTTTCGCATATGCTTTTCAACAAGGTGGGAATGAACTTTCCTAATCGTGCTTACAATAGCGTCAGGATTATGTTTAACAATGCTATCGTCAACATGAATATGAATAACTTCCACTCCAGCTTTCACTGCAATCTCGGCATTCTCAACCGCTCCGTTGAGATTCGAAAACCTTGCGCAAACTATTGCGGAAGGATTAAGCTTTCTCACATGTCGCAAATTCGCTTTTATTTCCTCCTCAGCCGGCATTTCCTCTTTATAATCTAGTTCAACGATCCGCGAGGATTCAATAAGCCACGGAAACTCTATCACCCTATCAGGGTTGACTCTAGGCATCAAGTTGAAACCGTAGGGCGACAAGTCGTCGAAGTAATCCTCAGCCTTGATGATTGAAAAAGTGCCAAGCATGCTGACAGCCTTTGCTAGTGCAAGGCTTAGGTTCCTATCTGATGAGGAGGAGAGCGGGGCGTCGAGAACCATGGGGACAGGAATCTCGACAAGCCTCGGAGGCTCTGAAACAAGCCTGGAGTCTCTGAAAACAAGCATACACGGCTTACTGCCGAGGTCTACCATGGTTGAAATATGCTCTCTCCCGTGTATCCCGTCCCTCGTAGGCCTAACTATTTCGGAGAAGTCGAACCAGAAGCCGTCAAACCCTCTGCCTGCGAAGACACCGCCGTAACCGGCTCCTGAAACCGGGATCCTTCCAGTCTCGGCCTCAAAGAAGATGTTCTCTATTCTTTCAGGAGTAAAGTATGAATCTCCAAGTCTCTGAAACTCCGGGTTTAATTCTACACATATTGCTCCCTTTGGACATGAAAGTGTGCATCGGTGACATCCTCGGCAAAGCTCTTCAACTGGCTCCGAAAGCTTTCCCTCTTCGCTAACCCTATGAACATTATAGACACAGGCTTGAACACATTCTTGGATATTCACACAGTTATTGTAAATCCTTACTCTGAATTTTTTAGGAAGCCTGGTTTTCCAAGGGGCTTCTCCCACATTTACATGATATCTCTCGAATGCAACACTGCTTTCCGTGTCTCCGGCTTTCATATTGTCCGACTAGCTAAGCGCGTAATTTAGTACAATATATAAGCTTATCGGAAAATTTTTCCGATTTATTAATATATACACTATATAGCGCTTCTGATCCGAGAGGGATAACCAAGTCGCATCGAATCGGACACTTATTCCGATAGATTTATATTTTTGTTACGAAAAACAGTGCGCAATCCGATGGATGAGGAGTTAAACCCCTTTAAAAACGCTCAGAAGCAGATAGACAGGTGCGCCGATGTCCTAAACCTGGATGAGGCTACGCGTGCTTTTCTCAGGGAGCCCATGAGGACGCTGATAGTAAGCATTCCGGTTAGGATGGATAATGGTTCTTTCAGGGTTTTCACTGGTTTCAGGGTTCAGTATAACGATGCTTTGGGCCCGACTAAGGGCGGGATAAGGTGGCATCCTGAGGAGAACTTGGATACGGTTAAGGCTCTAGCAGCATGGATGACTTGGAAGTGTGCCCTGCTCGACTTGCCTTACGGCGGGGGTAAGGGCGGGGTTGTTTGCGATCCAAAGAAGATGAGCACAGGGGAGAAGGAAAGGCTTGCCAGGGCTTACGTTAGGGCTCTCGGAGGCTTCCTCGGGCCTTTGAAGGATATTCCTGCCCCGGATGTTTACACGGATCCGCAGATAATGAGCTGGATGATGGATGAGTATTCTGCAATAGCCGGGTACAATGTGCCGGAGGTTATTACGGGTAAGCTGCATATTACTGGCGGCTCCAAAGGGAGGGAGGATGCTACTGCAAGGGGTGGAATGTTCGTCCTAAGGGAGGCTGCTAAGCATCTTGGTTTCAGTCTTAAGGTGGAGGAGGAAAGACTTTATAAGCCGCCTAAAGAGCTTTCAAGCCTTCCCGATGTTCTCACTAAAAGCGGGGACGCGGTGACTGTTGCCATACAGGGCTACGGCAATGCCGGCTCCCTTGCGCATCTTTTGGCGACGAGGCTTTTCAGGAACGTTAGGGTTATTGCGGTGAGCGACTCCAGAGGAGGAGTTTTAAACGAGGACGGGCTGCCCTACACCAAGGTTAAGAGGGTTAAGGATGAGACTGGGAGCGTTATTAACTACGGATCTTCGAAAAAGATTAGTAATGAAGAGGTTCTTGAGCTTCCGGTTGACATCCTGATACCTGCAGCCCTTGAAAACCAGATTACGAAGAGGAATGCTGACAGGATTAAGGCTAGGATTGTGCTTGAGCTTGCTAATGGTCCTACTACTCCTGAGGCTGACGAGATTCTACACAGGAAAAAGGTGTTCGTTGTTCCAGACTTCCTGGCTAACGCTGGAGGCGTGACAGTATCGTATTTCGAATGGGTTCAGAACCTTTCAAGATACTACTGGGACTATGAGGAGGTTTACAGGAGGCTTGACGCTAAAATGACTAAAGCTTTCTGGGAGGTTGTTGAAGCCTTGAAGGAGTTTAAGGATAAGGATATTGATCCTAGGACGGCTGCCTACGTGGTGGCTGTTAGAAGGGTTGTTGAAGCGATGAAGGCTAGGGGATGGGTCTAGAAAGCAATTACCCGTTTTCACAATGTTTAAACCGATGTTTCCAACCAGTTGCAACATGCTTTGGCATGCGGGATTAGAGAAGGCTTAAGGGAGCTAAGCATGTCAATGATTGAAACATGTCTTTAAAGAGGAAAAAGAATATATAAAACCATCCACCTACTATAAGCGTAAAAATGAAGGCATGCATCTTGGTTAAAACCAGTTCTGGGAAGCATAAGGATGTTTCTAAGAAGATAAAAGGCATGAAGGGTGTGAAAATGGTTTTCCCAACCTTCGGTAGGACCGACGTGGTTGTGGATGCAAAGGTTTCTGATTTCAAGGAGCTCGCTTCACTGTTGTCGAGAATCAGCGGTGTCAAGGGTGTGCTCGCAACCGAGACGCTCATAGCTCTGGAGGTGTAGAACTATGGTGAGGGGCGTTATGCTTGTTAAAGCTGGTTACGCTGCCGCCCTAGAAATATGTCAAACGGCTTTGAAGATCAAGGGTGTTGTAGATGCTTACCCTGTTTTCGGAAGGTTTGATGTTGTGGTCTTTATTAAGGCTGAGGACGTTAAAGAGTTGAAGAAAACAGCGTTGAAAATACTTGCTTTGAAAGGAGTTAGAAGCACTGAGACCCTAATAGAGGCAGCCTAATCCTTCTTTTTTTCCTAAATCAAGCGTGACGCATCAGGATGAGTTTTCTTAGTCTCAGGCAGGATTATGGGTGTGCTTTCTCTCCGCATGCTTTTTCCTGTCTCTGAAACGATTCACGAGGCCGCCTCTAAGGCTCTGGTGGTTTCATAGCCTATTATTGCAATGAGTACTAGGAAAAGCATGTTTATGAAAGCCAACGGGTAAAACTGGCGTATCAATATTGTTGTAACGGTTTCTTTTCTCACCGATCCTTGGATCACGAGGAGCCCCGCTGAACCGGATCCGCCAACCTGCGTCGGAAGGATGGATATGGCGTGCATGACGTTTAACATGAGCGAGTATAGGCTGCCGGTGAAAACAATGCAAGCCTCTAAACCACCTATTAAAAGTTCAACAATAATATGGCTGACCCTCTCGCTTCTGAACACTTTAAAGAATGTTAACAGGCCGGTTGAAATGCTGAAGAAGGCTACGCTGAACGCGGGTATGGAGAGGAAGGGCATTGTTGCTAAGGCAGGGTGGTCAACAGGCTGCCCATAGTTTTTCAGACTGTATCAGGTTATCGCGACACTTCCCTTCAGGAAGTCGCCCTCGAAAACTACTAGCGGGAGGGTTAGCAGCAGTATGAAGAAAACTCCTGTTTTCCCACAGACTTCTCCATGACTTTCCCAGTCTTTCATCCTTGTCGTTTTTCGACGAAAAGTCTTAAACTGTCTAAAAACGAAGGTGTACATGCTACGTTAGTTCTAACGGTCTCCTCCCATATTTTCTACACGCTTCAAAGTATGTTTCAAGATTCTCAATGGGCACGTTGTCCGGAATCGAGCCGGAGACGTTTATGAAGTAACCCGGATATTCTCCAGCTATTCTCAAGCATCTTTTAACCTCGTTCACAACATCTCCAACATTCCCATAGGTTAAAACACCTATGTCAACACCCCCCACTATAACCTTCTCAAAGCCATGTCTCTCAACAATGCTGCTAAGGTCGCTGCACTCCTCCAGTATGAAGCCGTCTGCACCAGCCCTGGCAATGTCGTCGACAATCTGCGTGACGTCGCCGTCTGAGCAGAAGAGAACCCTTATTCCTTTCGACTTTAAAATGCTCCAGAGCTCTTCGTAGCGTGGGAAAACATGTTTCTTAAGCCACTCAGGTGGGAAGAATGGCCCCCTAGTGGAGCAGATGTCGTCGTGGCTTATGAAGACCTCTATGTCTGTTTCAGCCCAGGCTTCGAACTCTAACGTTGAGATCCTGTGGAACCTTTCCAAAAGTCTTTCAAACCTTTTCGGATCGCGGTACGCTGCTTTAACCGTCCACTCTAACCCGAACGTCATTATGAGCCACATGAAGCAGGTCTGGTATTTCCCACCTGGAACCAGCTGGCTCCTGTAGAATCTTTGCTTCGCAGAGTGTTCTCTTCTGAAGAGCTCGACGAGTTCCTTCCAGCACGGTATTCTCCATTCCTCCCGGGGGTTGAACTCAAGCATGGCTTCAACGGTTTT
>JAOAJQ010000050.1 GCA_026414125.1 Thermoproteota archaeon | reverse complement strand
GTAACATTATGAACCCTGGGCTGGGCGTCGGCGGGTACTGTTTAACAAAGGACAGCGTGCTGGCTAACTGGGCTTTCAAGGAAATATTCGGGTGCAGTGACGGCGTGCCATACACTATTGAAGCGATAAACATAAACGATAAAATGCCGCTTCACACTGCCGATCTGGTTATGGATGCTCTCAGGGAAGCCGGTAGGGAGGTTAAAGGCTCGACTGTAGCGGTTCTCGGAGCCTCCTATCTCGCTGACATCGGTGATACTCGTCACTCACCTTCAGAAATCCTGGTAAGACGGCTTAGGGAAATGGGTGCTGAAATAAGGGTTCACGATCCATATGTGAAGGTTTGGCCGGAGTTCACCCAGCAGGATGAGGATGAGTTCTCATTGGCAAAGCAGTTTAAGAATCAAGAGGACTTGAAGAATCTGAGGATTGAGAAAGATCTGGATAAGGTTGTCAAGGGTGTTGACGCTATAGTTTTCGCTGTAAGGCATAGCGTTTACCTTCAGCTGGAGCCTAAGGATGTTCTTAGGATGAACGGGGGTACTCCGGCGATTGTGGATGCGTTCAACATAATCGACGATAATAAGATAATTGAATATTTGAAGAATGGGTGTGCTGTCAGAGGAGTTGGTAAAGGCCACATAAAAAGGCTTAAACAATTAATATAGGTGCATTTAAAATCAGTTACTTCAGATGGTAAATGTTTAATGCGTTTTCGTAAAGCAGACTCCTTGCCGCTTCAAGCGCAAGCTCCGCATCTAAATACCCTTTTTCAATCAGATCCTCCAGCGTGAGAGCGAGTTGGTGTCTAACGAGCTGCTCCTTTCCGAAAACCCATTCTGGAACATGGGCATCGCTGAAGAAGGCGCACCACTTGTTAACCGGCAGCATTTGAAGTTTCTCGATTGTTCTCTCCATCATTATGGAAGGATAGTACGAATACCACCAGAAACCTGAGACGAAAACGTTTTTATAGTTCTTAGCAATAACGTCAAGCTCATGAGTTTGCATTCTGCTTGCCGAAATTAGGTCAAAGCTAATCTCATTATACTTGTGAAACAATGGGCAAAGCGAAAGCAGCTGACCAGGCTCATTGGCGACTATCGCGTAGTCTGGTGGAGAGGCTCCGATAACAGGTCTTTCAACACCCAGCATCAATTGAAAAACAATCCTCCTATCCTTAATCATCTCGAGGAACTCGTTCACTACAAAGGATAGTAGTGCGTTTTTCTCTTCCAGAGTCATCATTCCTCCGGATTTAACCCTCCAGATTGCATCCTCGACAAGTCCTTCTCTGGGGTTAATAATAATGTGTTCACTAGGGTTCAGGCTTATGGTGATCGTTGAAACATTGTTCTTAAACTTGTCAAATACTTCTGCCACAGCATCCCTCATGCTCCGAGCGTTGTCTACTTTCATCGAGAACTTGTCTTCAAGTATTCTAAGGGATTCTTTCGATATTTCCTTCGATATTCTTTCAAGCCGTAAAGAGCCTATGAAGAAAGAATTATCGAAGTTTAAATCCGTATCTGTGAATTGCAGCGTTAGAAACGCTTTCTTAACCTTTACTCTTTCTTTCAAGAAACCGATGCCATTGAAGTTTTTTTCAAAATCCATGAATCTCTCTAGAAGCGAGGGGAAACTTTTCTCCGTCAACTCCTCTCTAAAATCAAAAAGGCTTAAAACTCTTCTTAAAGCCCAGAAAGTAGAGGTGTTTCTCACATTTCGTAGAAAAGGGATGATTCTCCTAACCCTTTCAACAGGGTCTTCTAAACCAAGTATTTCCCTGGGCATTCCTGAGGAAACTAATTCGGTGGCGATGTAATGGTAGAGCACTATTTCAGATAAATCCTTAGCCTTCAATACTTGAGGATCTAGATGAGTATGTATGTCTACCAGTGGAATGTTATGGATCTCTTCAAAAATCTTGGAATACTGTTTTTCCTTCCCCATGTTTTCTTCTAAAAAGATGTTAGGCTTATAAATATTGTGCGTGCTTCCCGGTCAAATCCTTTATATACTGCTCCCAATTTAATCGAGCGACGAAGTAGGATGAACGAAAAGAAAGTAAGAGTAGGGATAATCGGATGTGGCATCGTCGCCGGCTCCCATGTTTCAGGGTATTTGAAGTCGGGCATAGCTGAGATCACGGCTCTCTCCGATAGCAAGATTGAAAGAGCTAATGCTTTGGCTGAGAAATACGGCCTCCCGAAAGCAAGTATTTATGAAAATTATGAAGAATTGTTGAAAGACAGGAATATTGATGCGGTAAGCATCTGCACTCCACACCATTTGCATGCTGAAATAACGGTGAAGGCTGCAGAACAGGGGAAACATGTTCTTTGCGAAAAACCTATAGCAATATCCTTGAATCAGGCTGACGAGATGATACGTGTTTGCAGAAGAAACGGAGTTAAACTCGCAGTGGTTTTTCAAAACCGTTTTTCCCCGGATGTTCAAAGGGTTAAGAAAGAGTTTGAGAGAGGAGACTTCGGAATCCCGATATATGGGGAGGCTGTTGTCAAATGGTACCGGGAGGATAAGTCTTATTATCATATGGATGATGTTGCCAAGTCGTGGCGCGGAAAATGGTCTACAGAGGGTGGTGGGGCTTTAATAAATCAAACCATACATCTGGTTGACATGCTACAATGGATAATGGGGCCTGTCGAGTATCTTTACGGAATATATGATACCATGATGCATAATATAGAGACTGAGGATATTGGTCTTTCAATACTTAAGTTTAAGAATGGCGCCCTAGGCTTTATACTGGGGAGCGTCAACCTTCAGCCTCAAGAGGATTGGGTCGCGATCTACGGGAGTAAAAAATCAGTGGTTATAGGAAGTGATAAGATGATTGCTAAAGAATGGGATGAGAAAAGCGGGGCAAGAGTCAGAAGTGTTGAGGAAAGAAAAGAGACGCTAACCCCGTTTATAGGACACGATGATGCTGTTAGGGATTTTCTCGAGTCAATAGTGTTTGACAGGACTCCCGCAGTGCCGGGTGAGGAAGCTAGAAAGTCACTGGAGATCGTTCTAGCCATCTACAAGGCTCATAGAAGCGGGGGCAGAGTGACTCTTCCCATTGTCGAATAAGGAGGGTTAATGCTATGTTTAAACCATCCTTCATAACGGATGAGGTTTCCCAAGATCTTCACGAAGTAGGGGAATTTGCCAAGAGTTTCAATTTAGATGCTATAGAGATTAGGACAATACTGGATAAGGGTTTTCCTGAAATACTTAGCGAGAAAAACGTTTTGAAAAGGTTCCTCCAGGATAATGGTTTAAAGGTGTGTGCAATAGCATCCCCCACCTTTAAATGCGATATTGATTCCGCCGTGGAATACGAAAAGCATTTGAATATATTTAGGAGCGCGGTTGAGCTTGCAGCCCAAGTTGACACAAGGCTGGTTAGGGCTTTCACCTTCTGGAAAAAAGGAAGATATGAGGATTTTAAAAAGAGGATAATTGAGAAGTTCGGGAAGATGGTAGATATGGCTGAGGAGCACGGTGTTACGATAATTGTTGAAAACGAGCCCTCCACCTTTGTAGGGAACGGGAGGATTCTAGCAGACTTCATCAACTCTCTGGGGGCAAGGTGTGTAAGAGCACTCTGGGACCCTGGTAACGAGCTGATGGATGAGGAGGGTGAAGAGCCTTATCCGACAGGGTTTAACTACGTTAGAGAACTTATAGCGCATGTCCATATTAAAGACGGGGTTAAGAAAGGTTCTGAAGTAAGGTTTCTAAAGGTTGGGGATGGTCAAGCTAAGATAGAGGAAAACCTAAGAGCCTTGAAGGAAATGATGTATGAAGGCTATGTTTCTCTAGAGACCCATTGGCGAGTAATGAAAAATATTGAAGAATCCCTGCTTAAAACCCCTGGTGGAAAAGAGTTCAGCTCAGGCGCCTACGCGGCCTCATATGTCTCGATGCAGGGATTGCTCGAGGTAATTTCTAAAATAGGTTAGCCGGAAGACTTCTGAATCCTATTCTCCATCTCTACTAGGTTCTTAAACTGCTCAGTGCTCCAGCAGCGTGTCTCCCATCCCACTTCCTTAGAGCGTTTGACAAGGTTCTCTGCCTTTTCAAAATCTACCTCATATATGTGATAGGAGTTGGAGAAATCCACATATTCGCCTGGAACAATTGTTCTCCCCGTCTTCTTCGATAATTCTTCCGCCACATGTTTCTGAAGAATTGTGAGAGCATATATATTCATGAAAGCCGCCTTCATAGCATCCCTAGATCTCCAGCATGTTTCCATTATAAGCCTGTCCCCGTAAACCCTGAACCAGAGTCTTTGGAGACATGGTGGGTCTTCAATCCTCGGGTCAACCCATGGTTTCCAAGTTATCGCTTGAGCCCTCCTAGAGTACGGTGTTTTAGAAAGCTTGTTAACTACGTAGTCTATCTGATCGATCGTCTCGTTGCAGCACTTGTAGGAGCGTAAGCGTTCATGATAAGTATAGGGCCATATTCCTTTTTCAACGTAGGAGTCATGTATCCCGTTGCAAACCTCCTGAACATATTCTTCAAGCTGTGAAAGCTTGCCTACCATTAGCCCAGCCTTATGGATTCTCGGCTCTGACAACGGCTTCCTTATTATCATCAGCATCGTGCAGTCCCTACTATCGTTTCCGTATTCTGTTCTAATGTTTACCCCCTTTTTCCAGAGCTCGATTATCGACTTCTCCCAAACCTCCGGTAGGCAGCCTCCTTCAACAACCACCACTGGATGCATATGGCTCGGGGTTCTTGGATGAAATATAAGCGTTTTGGAACCATGCTTGAGAAAAATCTACTAAGAGTTAAAGGATTTTCACCAGTACATGGCTTTCTCTGATCCAATAAACTTTCCTTAAACTTATGGCTCAACACACTATTTGACTCTGGAACTAGGGTCCTGACCGTGTTGAGACATGAGGATCCGGACGTGTTGCAATAGAGTTGGACTCGATGTCTTCCACTGGGATAATGGCGATAGTGTACGTGAGGTTGAAGAAACATCTGGGTTAAGAGTGGTGTTATAAGGGTTTACAATGCTGGTTAACAGTTAGCGGAGCCCGAGGGATAATCAACATGTTTAAGGTTGACGTTATTTTCTCTAACTGGGACTTCCATATGAATCAGAAACGGGAGGCTAACGTGCTCCTGAAAACATTCTTGCTGCCTACAAGTAGGCTTACGAAACAGTTTCCATCCGTTTAAACATAGGTTTACTGGTTTTGAAATGTTTTCAAGGATATTTGGGGATTATCTTAGCCTTATGCAGAACTCCTCCATTGCCTGACACAGGGCCTCAATATTCTCTAACGGCACATCAGGCCCAACCTCACCCTTGATCATTAAGCCGCCCTCCGGCAAATACAGTTTCTTCACACTCTCTTCAACCATTCTTATAACATGTTGAGGGCTGCTGAAGGGAAGAGTCTGCCTGTCCAGATCAAGGTCAACGCATAGCTTACCCTTATAAGCCTTAGCAATACCTTCTAACGTATTCGCTCGAAGCTGCGGATCGTGCACGGAAACCCCGCATTCAACCAGATCGTCAACAATATCCAAAAGACAACCGTCTGAAGAAAGGTACACGTGGACGCCCGCATTCCTACATGTGCTGAAGAGTCTTTTAAACATTGGTTTAAAATATTTCCGGAATTTTATAGGGCTTATCATTAAACCGTTCTGCGTCCCAATATCTGTGTGGAAGCTTATGATGTCCACTCCGATTTCAATCCACTTCTTGACGAGCCTCGTCTCATGGTCTAGAAGCATGTTTATCAGCCTTGGAAGGTTAGGATCGTCAGTAACAATATCCCTCATCAGGTTTTCAAAGCCTCTTAAGAAGTATAGGCGGTCGAAAAGCCTTTCCCCGTCGCCAACTGTTAAGAGGCCCTTCTCTCTGCGCTCTGCAAAAGCCTTCTTGATTTTTTCCCAATATTCTTCCCCTCTTTCTCCTCTCTCCGTCTTCAACAAGGGGTCGGGAGGCTGATAGTTTTCAAATGCTTTCCAATCAGCTAACGGATGTCCAACAACCTGCCCCTCTAAACCCTCTTTCACGGTATACCAAACGCATCCCCAGTTATCTGTGAAATATCCTGGGCGGTAAACGGGAGGCATCTCGTCAAAATCCCTACTGCCCTTCTTATATTCGCCGAAGATAAGCGGGTGTTTAACCAGAATATCCTCAAGCTTATCTCGATACTTCTTCCAAACACCTGGTAAAAAGTTAACACCGCATGGAATCCACTCGGGGTAGCGGTATTCTAAAGCCTTCAAATAATTGTCCTTGATCTCTTTGTTTGGATAACCCAGTTGCAAAGCCTTCAAGCCGTTTTCCACAAGCCTTCGAAGTCTTAATAAAATTTATTCCTCGGGCATCAAGCAGTTAAAAATCAAGTTAAATGTCATCTTTAAAGTAGGCGTTAGGAGGAGGTTCTAATCGTTTTAAAGAGTAAATCTTTATAAGCTGTTAGCAAGCCAACTTATACAGGGTAAAGATGAAGGAAAAAAGATTATTTGGAACGATATTTTTAACAGTTTTGATTTTCGCGTTTTTAAACACTGCTTTAATTGTTCACAGTGATCAGGAGAAGGTTGAGGCTGTTTTCCAAGCTTCTGCCGACACTTATGTCGATCAGGAGAATCCTGAAGCTTCTTACGGTGCGATCGAGTATCTCAAGGTGAGGTCGTTAGTGTCTAAGAATGCAAGAGTCTGTGTTTTCTTCAATCTCTCCACAATTCCCCCAGGGGCTTCTGTGTTAAGTGCAAAACTTTTCCTCTACCTTTCAAAGCCTCCGACTTCGCAAAGAACCTATCTTTGCTACAGGTTAAACTCAGCTTGGGACGAGGCGTCGCTAACATGGAATAGAAAGCCTGGGTCCTCGTCAACATTCGCCGCTTCATCAAGCGTTCCCACAACACCCGGATGGGTGGTTTTGGATATTAGAGAGCAAGTTCAAAAGTTTCTAAACGGGATAGGGGAGCATGCGTGGACAAACTTTGGCTGGGAGATATTTGATAGCTCAGAGGATTCTCAAGATGTTCAGGAGGCTTTTTTCATCTCAAGCGAATCTGGAGAACAGGATAAGAGGCCTTATCTGGCCATAGAGTTTACGCCTCCAAAGCTTAACATTACAGGGGGAATGCCTTTCGTAGCCGGGGAATGGGTCGGCTTAACGATTAAGAGGCTTTCCCAAGATGGTATACTCGTCACAAGAGGGGACAGAATATTTAAACAGGACTGGATTAACATAGGCTCAATAACCGTAAGGCTTTCCACGTCATCCGGAACAGGGGTTTTTTCACTGACTCCTGGCGGCGAGCCTGTGGAAAGGTTGGTTATAAGAGACGGGGAGACGCAGGCCGTTGTATATTACCGGGACATCACTCTAGGCAACCATACGCTCAGCGTTTCAGCGGAAGGCTATCCCTCGGGATATTATGTAGGAGGTTCTCTACAGGTTACCGTCATAGCAGGTAACTATTCTTTGGAGATAGTGTCTATTTCTATAAGCCCAGAAAGCCCTGTCATGGGAGACGTTATAAAAGTGTCCGCTGTAGTGTCAAGCATCGGCGTAGGTGTTGGGGAGGTGGCTTTATACTATTCTACTGACGACGGGGCAAGCTGGACTAAACTCATGATGAGTTTTTCCGGTGGAAGATATGAGGCATACATACCTAGCCAAAACGCTTTCACAAGAGTATCATACTATGTTGAGGCTAGCGATCAAAAGGGTAACAAGGTTAAAACCGATATATCCACGGTTTCTGTCGGACTGCCAGACTGGGTTTTCCTAGCCTTGGCGGTTATAGTAGTCGTAGCCATAATTGGTTTCATAGGTATTAGGCGAATCAGAAAGAAACGGTGATTAACGCTTTTAAATCATCTATCAATCGACACTGCTTTTATTTCCCTTCTTATTTCGAAAGAAACCAGGGTTATGAATACAACCAGAATAATTATTCCGATTAAAGCTATGTAGAATTCTCCTGAACCCACTGTTGTAAATGGTAATGCTATTAAATCTAGAACTAGGAAAACCATGGCAAGGTTCAGAGCCAGTCTCCCAGTATTCGGATCCATCAAAGCTTGGCCGCTAGGTCTACATATAAACGTTACTTTTTTTACTCGGGCTTAATGGTTTGAACGGGCTTAAAATTTATTAATGACCATCTTTCCGTCGCACATGGACTCTTGTCATCAGCCGCGGGGAAAAGCAGAGACGTGCTGTTAAGCATAAGGGGGCTTACAGTGGAATTCAGAGTACCACGGGGAATACTGAGGGCTGAGGATAATCT
>JAOAJQ010000004.1 GCA_026414125.1 Thermoproteota archaeon | reverse complement strand
TGAGCAATCCGTATAATGCCGGTTGCTGACAAGGATTCTTAAGACAGATAAGCATCGTCCCTCTAGGAGGGTGCTTCAGGAGGCGGCTACGGTTCTTAAGTCAGGCGGGCTCGTAGCCTTCCCCACGGAGACGGTTTATGGACTGGGGGCTGACGCTTTCAACCGGGATGCTGTACTTAAAATATTCAAGGCTAAGAGGAGGCCTCCCGACAATCCTGTGATAGTCCATATTTCAGATATGGATATGTTGAAAGAAGTTTCCACTAGTATGCCAAAGAGAGTTAAAAAACTGATAGAGGATCTCTGGCCCGGCCCTTTGACAATAGTTGTTCCCAGATCTACAAAGGTTCCTCCAGCCGTGTCGGCAGGTCTTGAAACGGTTGCTGTAAGAATGCCTGCCCACAATGTTGCTCTAGGGTTGATCGAATACTTGGGCTCTCCGATAGCTGCTCCGAGCGCTAATCTTTCAGGCAGGCCCAGCCCGACTAACGCTAAAGACGTGTATGAGGATTTAAACGGCTCGATAGACATGATAATTGACGCTGGCGAAACATTCATAGGGGTCGAGTCAACCGTTATCCAAGTTTCCGATAACAGGTCTGTATTACTCAGGCCGGGCCCGATTCCTCTTGAAATCCTCAGGAAATATCTTGACGACGTTGAAGTTCATCCTTCCATATTATCCGGCGGCTTCAAAGGGATTCCTGCTTCTCCAGGCATGAAGTATAGACACTATGCTCCCAGGGCGGATATGATTGTTGTGGAGGGAGACGATTATGAGAAGAAAGTTGCAAAAATAGTTGAAACGGTTGAGGAATACTTGAAATCCGGTTTGAAAGTGGGATGCATGGTTTCAGAGGAGACTGCTAGACGACTGTCTGGGCAAGTCATGCTGGAGATACTCGCCCCGAGGAACAGGCTTGACCTTGTGGCGAGAAGGATCTATTCGGCGCTGAGGAGCCTTGACAGGATGAACCCGGATATTATAGTGGCTGAGGGCTTTCCTGAAGAAGGCATCGGTATGGCTATACAGAACAGGCTTAGGAAAGCATCCGGATATCGAATACTGAAAGCCTAGCATGCGTACTATGTTACTGGGGATCCGTCTGCAATCTTATTGTCGGGACATATTAGTGCTACCCGGTCCTTTCCCTCAACGGCTGCAAGAACCATTACTTCTGAAACCTGCCCCATTAAGACAGCCGGCTTAATGTTAGTCACGAAAACGTATTGTTTTCCGACGAGTTGATCCGGAGCATAGAATGATCCTAGGCCTGCTACCGACTGTTTCACAACGTTTCCTCCCAAGCTTACCTGCAGCTTCAGAAGCTTTTCAGAACCCTTAACCTTTTCAGCGGACACTATTGTTCCAACAACCATCTTAACCTTCTTAAAGTCATCTATGCTTATTTCAGAGCTCATCTCGGCATGTTGCTTCAACCCATGTTTATAAGCTTAACTTTCAGATCCATTCTTAATCAGGTTAAGTCCCACATCTTTTGCACCAATCCTAAGCCTCTACCTTGGAGCCATGCAACCCTCTATTCTAAGCTTTTAAAAAGGTATTTCTCCCCAATAAACTCTAATGCCGTAGGCGCCACGCCGTAGAACCTGCAGGAAAAGATAGTTATTAAGAGTCCGTTGAAAAGGATACGGTAACCCTGGGGGACGGGCTCATGGCTCCTCACCATCATTCTGAGACCATTGTTCCTGAGAAATCTTTCAAGAGCCTTTCCGCCGAAACAGTGGATCCCCGGTCCACGAGGGTTGGGCGAGAATTCTTCAACGTCTTCAGAAGGATCGTTCCAGAGTGTTTCAAAAACCTTTTTGTCCTCAGGCTCAACTCCTCCTTTACCGGTTTTTTCAAGCTCCTCTATCCTCTCAAGCCCCTTTGCGAGTCCCCCGTGAACCAGCATTATCCTGTTGTTAACTATTCCGGCCAAAGGCATTTCTGAGAAAACTTTCAAATATGCTTCGTAAACTTTCTCGTAATCTTTTCCGAACCTTCTAGAGAGAAGATTTAGAAAACCGTATGAAAAATTCATCGAAGGCGTTTCATGGTTACCCCTCAAGAGGAATATTGCATCAGGATTGTCGTTTTTCATCCATAAGAGAAGGTTTATAACACTGCTCTGGTACGGCCCCCTGTCAACATAGTCTCCAAGGAAAACAGCCTTGGCTTCGCTAAGCTTCGCGAGGCGAAGAGCATTTATACACGACTCCAAGTCCCCGTGAAGGTCGCCGATAACCAAGATTTTTTCGCAATTCAGCCTTAAGACTGGCGGCTCCATGCTTAGTTTTTCACAAGTCTCTCCGCAAAGCCTGATCGTTTCATCCCTACCCATACCATCGATTTTCTCAAACGCGTCCTAAAACACCATTCCCCGCCTCTTACACCGTTTCGCAAGATTAATATGCTTGGCGTTTTTCAAACTTAACGCTTTGAAAAAGGGTGGAGTAAGGCTTCGAGAAACAGGCGTGCTGATTCTGAAAGCACTTGTTGTAACACTGGCAACAGGGCTAATCGGGCTCTACAGCCCTTCAGAACCATACCACTATGTTAAAAATGGTCTTCCCCTCCCCTTTCTAACGCAGGTTATAGACATTAAGGCTGCGAAATACGTTGATGTTAAGCTTGACCCCTTATTCCTTTTCCTCGACATCCTCGCTTGGGCCGGCCTTATTCTCATGATCAGGTTTTCCACCGGGCTTCTTAAAAGAATTCTTCCTTCTAGAGTTAAATAAAACGTATACGGCCATGATCATTATCAAGAGGATCGTTAATGTTAGAAAGTAGATTGTTTCCTTAAAAAATATCATTCCCCCGAATAGGGCTGCCGTGAGCAGGAATATGCCTATCCACTCTGATTTCTTACTCGGCAACAAGAAATATGTGCTTTAGGGGTATGATTTAAACCGATTTCTCTTCATCAAGAGCACGTGCCTCTAATCTTTGAAAGCAATATTTCAGCCCCTGTCCCCTTAAACCTTGGGTTTGCTCGCCTCAGCAAAATAAAGATGGTAAGCATAACTATGCTTGTTGCCAAGATCGGAAAGAGCAGTGTCGCCAGCACCATTTTTTCCTCGGGCTGTTCAACCTGTTGAGAGCCGTTATCGGGAAAAGGTGTTTCAGAAACCTCTTCCTCCATTCGTATGAAGATACTGCTGCCCATAATCCTTTCCTTCGTCTTTAAATACTCCGCCACAAAATCTATGGACGAGTATCTCTCGGATTCAAGCATAAGCTCGCGGGCTGAGGCAGAATACTTTATTGATGATAACGGGTCTCGGCGGCGATAATAGTACCCGTAGGTTATGTCCACGGGGAGCCAGCCCCATGGTGGAACGTATGCTTCAACCCATCCGTGCCATCCTATTCCTCTTGAAACCAAGGTTAAGTGTCCCTCCCATGTTTCACCACTGATGCTGTAGATGGGTGAAACCACTCCCCCGGTTTGAAGATAAGCGGGTATTCCGATTGATCTAAGCATGGCTATTAGGAGTGCAGACTGGTCGTCGCAGTCTCCCCGGCCGGCTTCCCCAGTGCTAGGCAGCGTTTGATTCGGATACTGCGGGGGTCTTAATTCCTCCCCCTCGGGATAACTAACCCTCCCTCCTATGAACTCAACCATTTTAGAAACTACCCGGAGAATATTCGTCTCATTCCCCTTGATCTGGGCAGCAAGGCCAGCTATATGCTTCAAGCCTTCTTCATCATATTTCCATGCGCCACTCGGAACCGTGTAGTTTGCAAGCGAAGTAGGTATGTCGGAGAAGCTTCCAGAGGAATCGATGGAGATTTCAGGCAGGCTTCTCAAGGTTATGCTAACCATTATAGTGATTCTCACAGTAATGTTTCCGCCTGGTTCAATGGTTTCTGGAAAGTCTAGTTCTGCAAGCAGATTGCCATCCTCGTCCGTAAAAACCCGCTTGACACTCGGATCGGCTTCATAAATGTATGTTTTTTGGATTGAGCTATTTGGAAAGATTAAGAATAGCCTGTCTTCCAGAATAGGGGTGTAGCTGTTTGAACCCTTGTTTATGAAGCACATCCTAAGCCTATAGTAATACACGCTCCAGTTTTCAGGAGCTTTAACAGTACTATTGAAAACATTCAGTATGATTATGGTTAGGATGGTGATCATAGCAATCCTGCTTTTCTTCATACTGATCACTTCTAAACCTCTAGCTTTCCCAGATGGTCCTACCATGTTTATAAACAGTTTGCCCGAAAATACTGCTTCTTTCAGATGGCTAAACCTTGTCTTATAAGTATCTTGAGAGCACGCTCTGAGTTTAGATTACGGAGTCGAGAGGGTTAAAGAAAGTGCGCGGTCTAGTGAAGCTTTCGACCAGATTAAGGATCTGGAAACAGGGCTCTTTCGGATAGTTGAAAACACACCGCCTGATTGTAAGTATTCTATGTTGTCTAGCGGGCTCTTACCGGGAGGTTCCCATTGGTGTCAACTTGATTCCATGAAAAGTATAGTGTGATCGTGGAGCTGCTTAAAGCTAAGCTTTTCCGACACCGACTGCTTCCAGCAGGCTTCTTTTCCTTTCGTAAAACTTTTGGAAAACTATCTTAGCTCCCTCAGAGTAATCCATCATGTTTATCCACGGGTATCTTCTCATCTCGTCTTCAATGCTTCTCGCCAGCTGGAAATACTCCTTGACCGGTTCATCCAAGACGCTCGGATTCCTTGCGATGAAGTCCTTAACCGCCTGCTCGTCAATCCTCTTAAGCCCATTCTTCAAGCATTCCACGATAAGCATGTTTATGCTACCCTCCTTAAGGTTGCTGAAAAGGTCTTTCATCTCGTCGCTCCACATCCAAATATTGGTGATTGCCCACTGGTACTTCACTATCGCTTCACAGGCATCAGGCTCCTCATCCAGTATGCCTGCCTCGAAAAGAGTGAGTGAAACAACTCTCTCTCCTATTCCAGCCGTCTTGCCATGCCAAGTCTCCTTCAAATCATCGTAGAGAGAAAGTATTTTATCGTATTCGCCTTTCCTGAAAAGCTCACAGTACTTCAGGTCTTTAAACTCATAGTTGAAAACCTCTTCCCTTCCTTTAAAATATCTTTCGGCAAACCCTTCCCTGTGTATTTCTCTAACCCTCTTGTTGACTAGGCTCTCAAGATTATCTGCAATCCTTATTTTAAACTCGTACTCCTCGGGCTTCACGAAGTCTTTCTCGTCGAAAGCCTCATCCCTAATGTCTCCAGACTTCAGGGCTATCGCGAAGGTTGTTGCCAAATTGTACATTCTCCTGTCCCTCACGGTTTTCAGCATTGTTGTAAAGCTGGAAACGCTGCCCTCTTTCTTCCAAAGCCTGTGTGAAACGCTGCTCCTCCAGTTGACTGGTACGCTTATCTTGAGGGCTGTTACAAAATCTGTCTTGTGTGAGAGAGCTTTCTCAAGCTGGGCCTCAGCCTCCTTACTGTCTATTAACCCTTTTTCTGAAGCATCCTTATAGAATTCCGTTATCCCTCTGTTTATGAAGGAGTCGATTCTGCGGGAAACCGGTATGAGCCAGGCTAGCGCCAGCTTACTCAACGCTTAACACTTTAAGCAATTTTAAAGGGTTTATTAAGGCTACTGCATACTGGGAATGGCTGGAAACACGGTTATTCAATTATAAGGCCTGTTCTCTTAAAATTAACCGTGTCGATAAGCCCTTTATCAGTTATCCTGAGCTCTGGAAGAACTGGAAGAGCCAGTAGGGACATCGTCATGAAGGGATGGGTCATCGTGCAGCCCAGCTGCATCCAAGCCTCTGAAAGCTTTTCTACTTTCGCCGCAACCTCTTGAACAGGCTTATCCGACATTAAGCCAGCTATGGGGAGCTCAACTAGAGCCAGTATAGCTTTGTTTTCAACAGCTATCATTCCTCCCCCCACCTCTGCCAGCGTGTTTCCTGCGAGAGCCATGTCGCCATCGTTCATCCCTATTATAAGCATATTATGGCTGTCATGTGCCACTGTAGAGGCTACGGCACCATTCTTAAAGCCGAAGCCCTTGACGAATCCTATACCCATGTTGCCTGAAGCCCTGTGCCTTTCAACAACTGTGACCTTGGCAATATCCTGGGCTGGATCCGCCTCTAGGAAACCGTTTCTCTGCTTCATGTCGACGAGCATGCTTCTAGTAATAGTCTTGCCCTCAACAACCTGGATAACCCTAACTTTGAAAACCTCCTTGCTGGCTTCAACCCTTATCTTAAAATCGTTTTCATCAAGCTTTCTGTCGAGCCTGACTGTCCTTCTTGTCTCCTCGGGATACTTATATTCGGGTATCTCTGCTAGCAGCTTGCCGTTCTTCGCAACAACCTTACCGTTGGCTATCACCGTGTCGACGAGAACCCTGTTCAAGTCACTCAAGATCAGTATGTCAGCGATCATCCCAGGGGCTAAGGCGCCTATCTCATCGTGGACTTTAAAATGTTCAGCAGTGTTCAACGTGGCCATTTGAATACTGGTCACAGGGTCAACGCCTTCTTCAATCGCTCTTCTAATTATATGGTCAATATGCCCCTCTTTCAACAGGTCGCTAGGCTCCCTGTCGTCGCTAACCAGGCAGATCCTCCTCGAGTCAACCCTCCTCTCCGTAACCATCCTTATAACCTCCTTCAGGTCCCTCCAGGCAGATGCTTCCCTAACCATTACGTGCATTCCTAGCCTCAGTTTAGCAAGCCCCGCCTCCATCGTCACAGACTCGTGGTCAGAGGATATTCCTGCTGCAACGTAAGCGTTAAGCTCTTCGTTAAGGTTTCCGAAGAAATGTCCTTCAATAATCTTACTACTTCTCAAAGCTGCTTTAACCTCGCCTATAATTTTAGGGTCTAATGATAATACTCCAGGGTAGTTCATAACTTCGCCCAGTGCAATTGTGTTCCTCCATGAAAATGCTTCCTCAACCTCTTTCAAACTTATTTCGGCTCCGGCGGTCTCAAACTCAGGACTGGTCGCTGGCACACAGCTAGGTATTGAAACATAGACTTTTAAAGGCAAGCGTAGTCCCTCATCATGCATCATTCTAACCCCCTTTATTCCAAGCACGTTTGCAACCTCGTGGGGATCTATGAAAACCGTTGTCGTTCCATGGGGTAGAACGGTTTTTGCGAACTGGGTTACTGTGAGCATCGAGCTCTCCACGTGCACATGCCCGTCTAGGAATCCCGGCGTCAAGTATTTCCCGTGAGCTTCGATAACCTTAGTCTCAGGTCCAATCGCGTCCTCTGCGTTTCCTACCAGCACTATCCTATCGTCAACCACGGCAATATCCATGTTTTCAACAATCTCCTTCGTGAAAACGTTCACCAAAGCCCCTCTCCTGATGACGAGGCCCGCCTTACTCCTTCCAAGCGCTGCAGAAACCAGTTTCTCAACGATCTCAGGAGGCTTAACCCCTGGCTTCATCACCATACTTCTCTAATGGGAATTAATTAAGGTTTCAAATTTAAAAACTGCCTGCGCACCCGTTAAACAGCAGGTGTAGGAGAGTGAGCCTGGAATCTAGGATTGAGAAAGATATTATGGAGGCTCTTAGGAGAACCGGTAGAGCCCTAGGCTTCAGCGAACTCTGCACGCTTACTGGTTTAAACGAGTCGTCAGCTGCGAGCGCCGTCTCGTCTCTCTCCCAGAAAGGCTTAGTAAGTGTCTCAACAAGAGAGACCAAGTATGCTAGGCTAACCGGGGAGGGAGAATATCATTCTATAAACGGGCTTCCCGAGAGAAGGCTTGTGAAACTAGTGCTGGGAAATGGAGGCATTATGCCTCTGGAGGAGGCTCGCAAGGCTTATCCTGACGAATCCTTCTTCACAATAGCACTAGGCTGGCTGCGTAGGAAGAGATGGGGTGCAATCAGGGCTATAAACGGTGTTCCACACATAGTTGTGGAGAAAGAGCCTCCTGAAGGGGTTGACGAAACTGTTGTCAGAACACTGGCCTCGGGCCCAATAGAAGTCAGCCTGCTGAACACTGATGCTGTTAAACTTCTATCAGGCAGGGGCGTAGTCAGGGTTGAGGATAAGGTTGAAAGACTAGTCTCCCTGACTGAAGCCGGCAGGCTTATCGAGCTGAAGGTTGCAGTAACCCAGTTGACTCCTGAGCTGCTGAGAACCGGAGAGTGGAGGAATGTTGAGCTTAAATCCTACGATGTCACTGCCGATGTTGAGCCACTATACCCGGGAAGACTACACCCGTTGACAGAATTCATTAAAGAGGTGAAGGAAATCTTCACAGAGATGGGTTTCACTGAGGCGAAGGGCCCGCTTGTCGAATCCTGCTTCTGGAACTTCGATGCTCTCTTCACTCCTCAGGATCACCCTGCTAGGGAAATGCAGGATACTTTCTATCTTTCACACCCCTCTTCCACAGAACTAGCCGACAGACAGCTTGTTGAAAGGGTGAGGAGGACACATGAGGATGGTTGGGAGACAGGTTCAACCGGTTGGGGCGGGGAATGGTCTGAAGAGGCTGCTAAGAGGCTCGTGTTAAGAACTCACACCACATGCGTCTCCGTAAGATATCTGTATGAGCATAGGGAGCCGCCCGTGAAGGTTTTCAGCGTCGACAGGGTTTTCAGAAACGAGAGGGTTTCATTTAAAAGCCTTGCAGAGTTCCATCAGATAGAGGGCATAATAATGGATAAGCGCGTGACGCTTAGAGACCTTAAGGGAGTCTTGACGGAATTCTATAAGAAACTCGGATTGGAGAAAGTTCAGTTCTGGCCCTCCTACTTCCCATATACGGAGCCCTCTATGAATTCCGTTGTTTACGTTCCGCAGGCTGGTAGGTGGCTTGAGCTCTGTGGCATGGGTGTTTTCAGGCCTGAGGTCACCAAGCCTCTGGGAATTGAACATCCTGTTCTGGCTTGGGGAGGCGGGTTGGAACGTTTACTGATGCTTAGGCTGGGCGTCACGGATATTCGCGTCCTGTATCAGAACGATTTAGGCTGGCTTAGGAGGGTCAAGCTATGCCCGTGATAGAGGTTTATCCTGAGAGGCTAAGCAGGTTCCTAGGGATTGACGTTGGGTTGAAACAGCTTGTCGAAGACCTGCCGTGGCTTGCAACAGACATTGAGGATGTTGGTGAAAGATTCGTCAAAATAGAGTATAACCCGAACAGGCCAGATTTCTCGAGCCACGCAGGCATCGCTAGGGCGTATGCGGGTTTCCTTGAGATCGGGCTGGGCTATCCTGATGCGGTTTCCTCAAGCCCTACGATAAGGTTTCACTTTGACAGCAGGCTCAGAGGGATCAGGGGTGTTCTGTGCTCTGCGGTGGTGAGGAATGTTGAACTTGTCGAGGAGGATTTGAAGGAGGTGATCAACGTTCAAGAGGTTCTGCACCAGGGTATTGGCAGGAATAGGCGTAAGGTCTCCATCGGTATACATGACTTGGATAAGATCAGGCCCCCTGTCTACTACATGGCTGCAGACCCTGACGCGGTTTCGTTCAAGCCGCTTGGAATAGAAAGGAGGATGACTTTAAGCGAGGTTTTAAAAGAGGTTGACAAAGGTTTAGAGTATGGTTATATTATCAAGAGGTTTGAAAAGTATCCCGTGATAGTGGATTCAACCGGGGAGGTTTTATCTTTCCCGCCTATAATAAACTCTGAGCTGACCAGATTAACAACTGAAACTAGAAACCTCTTCATAGACGTAACTGCCTTAGATGAGTATTATGCTTCAAGAGCCCTGAACATACTTCTATACGTGTTTAAAGATATGGGCGGGAGCATTGAGGCAGTGAAGATAATTTATGACGATGGCTCTGAGAAAACTTTTCCCGATTTCAAGCCAAAGACTATGAGTGTTGAAGCAAGCTATATTAATTCTCTCCTCGGGAAGAATCTTAGCAACGCTGAGATCTACAGAAGCTTCTTGAAATGCAGATTCTCGGTGGTGAACGGCGGGAACATGTTCAAGGTGGGGATTCCTCCCTACAGGGTTGACATAATGCACAACGTTGACCTTGTTGAAGAGGTAGCCATAGGGTACGGCCTTTGGAGGCTGACCCCAACCTACCCCGGAGCTTCCACGATAGGCTTGAAGCATCCTGAGACGATAGTTCAGGACAAGGCTAGGCTAATTATGATAGGCCTGGGCTTCACTGAGGTTTTCAACTTCCTGATTACCAACGAAGATCAGAACTACCGCATGGTCAGGAGGCCTGTCGGCGAGAGGGCTAGGCTGGCAAATTCCTCCAGCGTTGAGCTTACAATGCTCAGGGATTCTCTCCTCCCCGGCTTGATAAGAAATCTCTCTTCCAATAAGCATGAGAAGTATCCTCAGAGGATTTTTGAAACGGGTCCCGTTATAAGGATATCTGAAGAAGGATCTGTGCTTACACGGGTCTCGCTGGCGGGAGTATCGGCACACTCCTCAGCCTCTTTCTCAGAGGCTAAGTCTGTCGTGCTGAGCCTGCTGAACAATCTGTGTTTTGAACCAATCGTGTTCAGGAAGGGTGAGGACCCCTTGTTTACGCCGGGCAGGGTTGCGAAAATTGTTTTCAACAATGGCCCACTGGGGGTTGTCGGTGAGGTTCATCCCGAGGTGTTGGAGCTGAACGGTTTAGAGAATCCTACAGCCGGATTCGAGATAGATTTAACTCCTCTCATAGAGAAATATTCTAAACCCTGAAACCTGCTTCGCTCGCGAGCTTTTTGAACTCCTCCTCAGTCAAATAGTATTTCCTGTCAACTTGGAGAAGGCTGCTCCTTACGAGTTCCACTAGCTTCTTAAGTCTCGGGTCGTCCTCGTCAACATCCTGGTTTACGAGTTCCCTGAGCTTCAAGACTATTCCATGTTTCCCGGTTCTCCTCCCGATTATGATTTTCCTAGTCTGCCCCACTAGCTCCGGTGGGAAGACCTCGTATATCGCGGGTGCAATCCTTATTCCTTGCAGGTGGATGCCTGACTCGTGGGCGAACGCTGAGTCCCCGACTATCGCCTTGTTCGTTGGAAGGTGATAGTTTAGAGCTGTAGCTATGAAGTTCGCTGTTTCCCTCAAAAGGGATAGGTTCCACTTATAAAGACCATGGTGAATATACAGGTTGAGTATTATTTTCTCAGTCTCAGCATTGCCAGACCTCTCTCCTATGCCAAGGAATGTTGTGCTAACGTAAAACTTTTCATAGAGTCCTGAGGCCGTCCTTATAGCGGCCATAGTGTTCTCTACAGCGTTTCCCAAGTCATCGTGAGCATGTATCTCTAAACTCTTGATTTTAGTTTCTTTTTTAATAGACCTAATCTTTGCAGGTATCCCGTTTGGAAGAGGATGGTCTTGAAGGGAGCATCCGACGCCCACAGTGTCACATATTCTGTAAACTTCGGCACCTGCTTCTGCAATAGCATTTACAAACTTTCTCTCGAAATCCCAGTCCGCCCTTGTGCTATCTTCTCCATGCACGAAAACCTTTAAACCATGGTCTACCGCGTACTCAACGGTCTCAACCACCCTACTCACAAGATTGCAGACATGTTCATCGGGCCATTTGGCGAAATGATAGTATGAAACAGGGTGGCTTATCCCTATCTGTTTCAAATCCAGCTTGAGAATCTCGTCTATATCTTGCTTGGCAGCCCTACTCCATCCTGCAAGCATCCCTCCGAGTCCATTGTCAATCATCATCCTTATTGCATCCTTATCAGTCGGAGTGTATGTCATGACCTCTATCCTCTCAACACCAATCTCGTAGAGCAGCCTGCCTATTTCAGCTAAGTCCTCAGGTGCCGGTGTTGTCAAGCCAGCCATCTGGAGCCCTTCTCTCAGAGTAGTGTCATCTATAATCACGTCAACATCCAGCTTTCTTGAGGGATAGAGTATTTCTTTCAGCCTCCTCCAAGCATCCGGGTCATGCTTCTGCTTGCTTAGTTTAAGGAGCGTATCAACAGCCTTCCTCCTGTCCTCCTCATTTTTCTCAAAATCTTTTTCACTAATCATCCGCATTCAGAGGCTTAGCCCACACTATTATGCTTAAAAACGTTTTGCTAAAGGAGGGAAATGCTTAATCAATATTACCGGAATAACTTTATTAGGCGGGTTGGGAATGTTTAGACGATGGTTAGGGTTAAAGTAACTTTCATAGGCAGCGTTGAGGTTGAGGGCGAGCCGGGTGTAAGAGTAGATTTCACGTCGATCGCTCCCTCAGGTGTTTTCGATAAGTCTTCTGAGGATGTTCTTTACGCGCAGGAGATGGTCAGAGGTGTTTTAAGCAGTCTTCAGCAAGCTGGGCTCATGCCGAGGCATGGAAGCCCACGGCTGATCGTCTATCTTACTGAAAGCGAGTACAAGGCTCTTGGAAGCCCCCAGATAAACCAAATATATGAATTAATATTTGACAAGGGAATAAGGCTTGAAAAAGTATCTAAGGAATCTGGGGTAGCTCCCTAGGTTTCAACGGGTTCGCTTTCGCTTTGACTCATAAGGTCGGGTAGCTTCTCAAGTATTGCCATGGCTTCCTTCAGGCTTTCATACTCGTTCCTGCTCTCCTCCATAGCATAGTTCAGCGCGGTAGCTATCTTGTTATATCTTTCATCCGCAATCTCCTGCGCCGAGTACCTGATCTCGTTGTTAGCTATCAGTTTTTCAATAACATCTATCTGCTGCTGAACCTCCTTCATCCTATTCTCAAGCTTCTCCATGACTGTCTGCTTCTTCGCCTCAATGGCCCTCACATAGTTTTCAAACTCCTTCTGTAGGAAATCAGCTGTCTTATCGGATATTTTCCCTGTCTCCCTCATTGTTTTCAAAGTTTGAAGTTTTTTACGGTAAATATTTACTGTCTTCACCGCTTCTTCAAAGTCCGACTCCCAGCTAAACATACGCCCTTTATTATCTAACTATTCCTATTTAACTTTTTCCAGGAGAAGTCAAAAATGTTTGACAAAGTATCTTAACCCTGTTTTTAACCTAAACAGTTATTAAAAAGCACCGTCCTACTCGTCTCCAAACCTGGGGATGAGAAAGGTTGCCAGCAGTCTGGTTGCCATACGGGTCAACAAGCATAAGCATCAGGGTTGACATTGAGGATTTAGCCTGGGTCGTGTCTAGGCAACTCGTCTTCGACTACTCTATGCTGGCCTCGTCTTTGAAGGACATTCTGAAAGACTCTATCAGAGGTGAGACTACTCTACTGGTGGACCCCACGCTCCCCAATTTTTTAAAGGAAGGTATCGCAGGAAGCTTTAGGGAGTTGTTAAGCTTCGACCTGTTAAGCCCTGTTTCAACCATGGAGGATTCCATGCAGTCAGCTTGCCTTGTAAGCTGTCCCCACCCGGATCCTCTAATTGGGTTTAGGGGTTTGGGCGAGAATCTTTTCCCTTTTTATCCTGAGCTCTGGAAGGATTTTACAACAGAGTTTCTCGAAGCAGCCGAGTCCGGGGAGAAAATTGATTTAAAACCCTATTTAAACGAGCTTCGCAGCAATGTTGACTTGAAGGTCATTATGCTTATTCCACTGGCCAGTGATCCCAAGATTCTTTCAGGAAGCCCTGTTGAAGCTTACGAGGCTTTAAGCAGTCTTAAACCCAGCTTGGTGTCGACTCAAACTCCAGTCCAGGTTCTCGTAGTGTCGGCTGGAGGAAACCCTTTCGACGAGTCTTTAAGCAGAGCGATAAGCATAATTCCGAATTGCTTGCAGAATGTAGAATGCGACAGGATTATACTTGCCATTGAAGGGTTGAAAGGCTTAGGCTTATCTCCAGACTTGGTTGCTGATAATGCTGCACCAAGTTCGCCTTTGATAGTGAAGTACATTAGCTTCTGCAGAAACCTGTTAAACGGGAAGACTGTGCACGTGGTTTCAGCGATTCCCGAGTCTCTTCTCAGAATCGTCCTAGACTGCAGGGCTCACGATACTCTTCTGGATGCCTACAGAGCTTCTCGCCTGTTTCTAGCCAAGGGCTCGAAAACAGGTATTGTTACCCATGCTTCCTTCACTATTTTATGTTCCGAGGTCCTTAAAAACACGCTTAAAGAGGAAGCATAATAGTTTTAAAGAAGCCGGTGTGCTCGGAAAACACGGGAAAATGGTTGCCGCCTTGACTGACGAGGTGGTTATTAAGCATGCGGAACCGGAGCATCTTCCAAGCATTATTGAGATAAACAGGCTGGAGCTTCCTGAGAACTATCCGCCTTCCTTCTTCATGGATCTGCTTGAAAGGTTTCCCAACTATTTCCTAGTGGCGGTTCTCACTAAAACAGGGGAGGTCGTAGGGTATGTGATGTGCAGAATAGAAACCGGCTTCCCCTCGGAAGGAGGCTTCACCATAGTGAGAAAAGGCCATGTTGTTAGCCTAGCCGTTAAAAAGCAGTTTCACGGAAAGGGGATAGGAAAAACCCTTATGACCTCTGTGTTAGATGAAATGATTCGCAACTCTATTGACGAGAGCTTTCTCGAAGTAAGGGTTAATAATGAGAAGGCGATTAGGCTTTACAAGGCACTTGGCTATCATGTTGTCCGCGAGATTCCCCACTACTATTTGGATGGAACATCCGGATTGCTGATGGTTAAAAAACTTCGTTAAAGCTGGAGAATTGAGCAATGGGGACATTAAAAAACATAAATGATGGTTATGTTCGTTTGCTTTTCTTTAAGCCTTTGAAACAGTTATCTCTATTGTCGAGATGAACCTTTGCCTGTTGTCCGGTGTCTGGAATGTCTCAGTGCCTATCTGAACGTTTTTCAGAACCATCTGGTTTCCGAGGAACCTTCTTTTAAGTATCTCCACGACGTCAACAGCCTTCGATATTGCTCTCCCCCTCGCCTTCAGAGTGACCTCGTTCTGCTCAGATGTCAACTGCATTAACGCAGCAACCGCGTACACTAATGCTGGCTTCTTGCCTACAAGCACTACGTTAGGAGACGGTCCAGTGGTTTGTGCGCACATGGTTTACTCTTACACCTCCTCCTTGCGTAGGGAGGGTTGGATAGCTGGAATAAAAATCTTTCTGCCCGGTAGTATAAAGCCTTAATAGGGCTCTCTGCAGTTTAACATTAAAGTATCTAAATGGCCTTAATATGCTGTTTTAATCCTCTATTTCTAAATCGCTTAAAGGGACGTAAACATAACTTCCGTCAGGCATCCTTCTGCCGATTATCAGCGGGAGAATCTTTTTCTCAACCTCTTGCGCCGCTATTTCGGCAGCGCTTAGCCTACTGCTCTGATCAACGGGTATCAAAGGGGGAGCGCCCAGAGATAGTTCAAGAGCTCTTAAACCTATTATCCTTGCCTTCTCAAACTTCGTCAACCTCTTTTTGGAAACCTCAATTCTCTTCTCAATACTGTTTTTTAAAGAGGAGATGCTCAATGTTTAGTTTCAACTTCCACGGTAAATGTCATTTCTACTCTTCCGCCCCGCTTTCCTTCCCCTTCGGGGGCTTCATTTTCGCCGCCATGATCACGTCGTCCACCCTTAGAAGGATGGTGGCTGTTTCAAGGGCAGCCAAATATGCCATTTTCTTAACCCTGTATGAGTCGAACATGCCTTTTTCAATAGCATCCGTGATTCTTCCGCTGAAAGCGTCGAAGCCTGCTGTCTTCTCTCCCTTAGCATGCCTTGCTTTAAGCTCAGTTAAAACCTCATCTGGATCTCCGCCTGAATTAGATACGATCTGCTTCACATATGAGTCGAACACTCTGCTTAATGATTCGAGCACAATGCCCTCCTTTCCCCCCCTAGCCATCTCCGCGAGTTTACGTGAGAGAAAGACTTCAGCAGCTCCACCACCCGGTACCACGTAGGGCTCCTCGACAAGCGCCCTTTGAACAGCGATGCAATTCTTAATGATCCTCTCTGCCTCGTCAGCAATCTTGTCGTTCTCCCCCCTAACGAGGATCGTGTGAACCGCTTTGTTTGGAACCTTCTCGACGAACGTCCATTTTTCGCCACCTATTTTCCGCTCCTCCACAACGCCTGCAAAACCAAGTTTATCATCGCTCAAGTCTTCCAATACACTTACAATTTTCGCCCCGGTGGCGAGTGCAAGCTTCTCCATGTCTGATTTCTTAACTCTTCTCAGGCTCATGATGCCCTTCTTCGCCAAAAGATATTGGGCATAGTCGTCTATACCCTTCTGGACGAATACTACGTTGACTTTTAACTCTGACAGCTTGTTAACTATGTCGCCCATCATTTTCTGCTCCGTCTTAAGGAATTCCCTAATCATCCTAGCGTCGCTGAATTTCAGCCTTTCGTCAGTCTCAGTCTTCTTTACTTCAATCGGCATATCTAAAAGGGCTATTCTTGCGTCCTCAACTCTTTTAGGCATATCGGGGTGCACAATCTCCTTGTCAAGCGCAACACCCTCCACCAGCTGAATATCTAGAATCGAACCGCCACTTTTCTTCTCGGTCTTCAAGAACTCGTCGAAAACCCTAGTGTTCTCAACCCCTTTCTCGACTATCCTTTTAACTGCTTCAACAGATACGTCGGCGAGCCTCTCCCTTACTGCCGTGTTTAGTGATAAAGGTATTGTGGATAATACTGTTTTCTTTAAGACGTCAGTGTCCCTCGGGTCGATCTTGATGGCAAGCTCGTTCTTCAAAGCGTCCAGGCTCTTCCTAATCCCCTCAGTATACGCGTCGATTATTATCGAGGGATGTATCCCCATCTTCATCAGGGAATCGGCTTCCTTAAACATCAAATGGGTTAACACCACTAGACTTGTAACCCCGTCCCCTACCTCCTTGTTCTGGGACTTAGCCGCATCGACGATCAGCTTTGCAGCAGGATGCTCAACCTCCAGCTCGCTCATTATCGTCGCTCCGTCGCCGGTTATCGTAGTGTCGCCGAACGTATCCACAAGGATTTTCCTGTAACCTAGGGGGCCTAGGGCTGACCTAACGGTTTCGAAAATCACTTCTGAGGCAAGAAGATTGTAAAGCTGAGCCTCCTTTTCAAAGCTCCTCCTGCTTCCCTCTTTCAGAATTATGGAGGGAATAACCTTTACTTGCGAGGAGCTCATTTTACTCACCGCACTCTACTCGAGAAAACCCATTTTTAAGCCTTTCTAAACAGGAATCGGTTGAAACAAAACCATTGAGGCTATGTTCTTCAATTAGGTAATCGAAAGTTTGCTTAACACGGTCTATGCGGGTCTTGCTGTCAACCATGCATTAGAATGCCTAGAAAACCCTAAAAGCCGCTTGAAAAAGCCCTATACTGGACTATCCTGTCCATAACCTCCACGAACTCCCTCTCAATATCGTGCTTCCTCTTCTCATACTCCTCCTTGCTTATCCTTCCTTCTTCAAATTTTTTCTGAAGATCCTCATATTCTTTTTCAAGCCTTTCCTTCTCCTTCTCTAAGCGTTTTAATCTCTCCTCAGAGTCTGGGGGACCTATGAGTATGAACAATCCAACCACCCTAAGCCTTATTAACTCCTTGCAGGAGGTTTCTGTTAAACTTTTATGTCGATGGACGTGCTCGAGTTAAAAATAGTTTCGGGCGACAGTGAGGTCTGCAGGTTTAGTGTTAAACGGGGCTTCTCACCAAGGGTTTTCTCAGCGTTAGGCGGTTCTCTGCCGAAGATAGGTGTTGTAGGGAAGGGGGATACTTACCTGTACTTGACCATGGGTCTGAAAATTGGGGTTGAAAAAACTCTTTCAGAGGCTTCTCAGGGGGATGTGGGTTACTCACCCCGTTTCCAAGGGCTGGTTTTCTTCACATCTGACTTGCCTGACTGCAGGTTTTTAAACGCAACTCTTATCGGAAAACTGTTAACGCCACTCGATCCTTTGAAAAACCTTAGGGAGAGAGAAGTTGTTTCTGTTTCCCGTGTTTAAGCAGCTTGAGGAAAAGTGTAAACGGGAACGCTGCTATTGCCACTAACTCTCTTCACTAGCCCTCTCTCCTCCAGCCGTTTCAGAAGCCTCTTTGCTTCTCCCATTTTCAAGCCTGTTTGGCTGAAGACAACGTAGGGTGTTAAAACCTTAACACCTTTAAGCTTCTCGAGCATCTTATCATCCTCATCTCGGAGAATTTCGCCAACCTTCTTCTCGCTTTTAAAGCGTTCAACCTTCTCCTTCTTACTCTCCTCTTTCTGCCTTTTCTCCAGCTGGCTTAATCGAAGCTTCTTAGATCCACCCATTTTTAAGACGATGATTTACTCCAGTACCCTCTAGATAAACTTAACCCCTATTAGTTTAAATACTCTTGGAGACAATAGTTAGCCAAAAAGGGGAGGGGATTGAAGCCAAGCAGGAAAGCATTAACAGTGGACGAGGTTATGAGTTATCCGGTGATATCAATAAGCCCAGACGAGTCTGTTCACGCAGCTGTTCTCCAAATGGTTCACCACGATATAAGTTCGCTAATCGTTGTGAATGATGAAGGGAAGGATGTAGGAATAATTACAGAGAGAGATGTTATAGAGAAAGTTGTAGCCAGATCCAAGGATCCCCGGCTTGTGAAAGTTAGGGAAGTCATGTCTAACCCATTAAAGAAGATTAGCAGCGATAGCAGTATTGTAGAAGCTCTTGACAAGATGAGGAGGAGCAAGATTAAGAAGCTCGGTGTCGAGAGGGGAGGAAGACTTGTGGGAATAGTCTCGGAGAGAGACCTTGTCTACGCTATACCTGCAATATACGAGCTGATTGAAAAAACAGCCATGGAACGTTCCAGAAGCATAATAAGGAAAGAGTTTTACGAAGGATTCTGCGAGGAGTGTGGAATGTGGTCTGACTCCCTAAGCATCGTCGAAGGAAGGCTTCTATGTGAAGACTGCATGGCTGACCTAAAGATCGCTTCTGAAGAGTAGAATTGAGCAGGGATAGGGAGAAGGGATTAAGATACATGAAGGATCGCCCTCGAAAGAGGGTTCAATCATACTCTTCACCTTCAACAGTACTATACTATGCTACTTCCCCACCGCTCTCAGTAACTAAGACAACTCCATTGTCACGGCTGCTTGAAACAATGGTTGCGAGAGGCTTTAGAAGAGTTTTCGTTGCGACAGCGAACGGTCTTCTAGAGGGGATCGTGACACCGATGGAGATAGTTAAACACCTGCTTTGGAGGTCTAGAGATTCTCCCGGGATGCCTGTTATGAGCGTAATGGCGACACCTGTGGCTACAATCATGAGTAAAGACGTGGTAGGCATAAGCCAGTCAGAAAGCATGCTGGAGTCAATAATGTTAATGAAGAAGAACGGTGTCAACAGTCTTGCGGTAGTGGACAAGAGCAACCGGCTTAAGGCTGTTTTAACAGTCCGGGACGTTCTGGAAAGGTTCAACTATTCGCTGGAAAGCGGGTTCGTCGAAGACTATATGTCTAAGTCTCCGGTTTGCATCTCAATAGACAGGAGTCTTAGGGAAGGTGTTGAGATCATGGTGAGCTCTGGGCACCGGCGTTTACCATGCTTACAGGAGTCTAAGCCAGTAGGGTTATTCTCATCACGCTCAATAGTCAGGTTCCTAGGCGGCAGGGAGTTCTTCAAGCATGCTGGAAAGACGCTGGGCGAACTTATGTCTCTGAGCGTTATCGACTTCACCGTGAGGGATCCACCTATCTTGGATCCACGGGCAAGGATCACCGAGGCTTGGGAGATGATCAAGAGGAGCAGTTACGGCTCAGCCCTAGTGGTTAAAACCGGCTCGCTGGAAGGCTTCTTAACGGAAATGGATTTTTTAAAGGCTGTTAAGATTGGGTCTTAGGTTTCTGGTTGACAGTATGCATGGCTACGTAGCCAAATGGCTTAGGATAATGGGTTACGATACTCTCTACCTGAATAGTGTTGATGACGAGGATATTGTTCAACTGGCTCTAAGGGGTCGTGTGCTTGTGACTTCTGACGATGAGCTCGCGAAAATCGCTGAGAGAAAGGGTGTTGAAGTGGTTTTAACTAAGGGTTTAACTGAGGAGGAGGTGTTAAGGCTCTTGGTAGAGAGGTTTAAGCTGTTTTTCCATGAGGCTTCTTTAAGGTGCACGGTTTGCAACGGTGAGCTTGAGCCCCTACCCGCCGGAGAAGCTGAGAAAAACCCTGAGGTTCCTAAAAACGTGGGTTTACTCTGGAGGTGCAAAGCGTGTGGCAAGGTATACTGGAGGGGTTCTCACTGGAGGAATATTTCGCGGCAGATTTTAAAGCTAACCGGTTCAGAACCATAGCATGCTTAATGCTTAAATACTTTCTTTCAATAGAATTCTCTGGCAGATGAAAACCGCCTCAAAAATCTGATTAAGGATGAGGATAAGATGGGCGGATTGATGCCGTAACGCATGGGGGCTTATCAGCATTATTTCAAGTTTAAAAAATAGGGTTGGCAACACGCGTAAAAACATGTTCAACGTTTCTCTTGGCCATACTTTCCAATATTTGCCTTAACACTTATGCAAGCCCCTCCAGCACAGCGTGGGGAAACGAGACTCATGTTTCAGTGCGTGTAACTGCTTTCCTCTGCAAC
>JAOAJQ010000049.1 GCA_026414125.1 Thermoproteota archaeon | reverse complement strand
TCTCAAACCCTAGGCCGAAGCCTGAGTGCGGAACCGAGCCGTACTTCCTGAGGTCGAGATACCAAGCATAATCCTCAGGATTATATCCTGACTCCACTATTCTATTCAATAGAGCATTATAGTCGTCAATCCTCTGCCCGCCGCCGGTTATCTCGCCGTAAGGCCAGACCAGCAGGTCTGCTGCAAGTACAACCCTAGGATCCCCAGGGTCAGGCATATGGTAGAAGGCTCTAACCTCCTTAGGATAGTGCGTCACGAAAACCGGTTGACCAACGCTGGTGGCAATAATCTTCTCCTCCCTCACGCCGAGGTCCCTGCCCCACTCTATTTCCACGCCGCTGTTCCTCAAGAGTTCAACAGCCTGCGTGTAGGTTATTCTCTTGAAAGGTTTTTCAAAAGGCTTGAAGCCAGGGTTGAACCTTTCAACATCCTCCCTATGCTTCTCGTAGAATCTTCCAACAACCTCCGTAAGCATGTCCTCTTCAAACTGGAGCAACTGGTTGAAATCCATGTTGCATGCTTCAACCTCGAGATGCCAGTATTCTGAAAGGTGCCTCCTTGTCTTAGACTCCTCTGCTCTGAAGCTCGGCTGGAAGCAGAAGACTTTTTCAAGAGAGAAGATCGCTCCCTCAAGATAGAACTGTGAGCTCTGAGTCAGGAAAGCCTTCTTATCGAAATACTTGACTTCAAACATTTTCGCACCCCCCTCAGTTGCAGCCGTAACTATAGAGGGTGCGTCCACCTCGTAGTAACCATGGTCTAGAAGCCATTGTCTCAACAATGTTGAAAGAGAAGACCTGAGCTTTAAAACAGTGTTCATAGTTCTGCTGCGTATGAAAAGATGACGATACTTCCACACGGTTTCCGGAGACATTTTCCTCCTTAGAGGTGGATCCTCCAGAGAGGGAGACATCACCCTAACGGTTTCAGCCTGGAGTTCAACACCCCCGGGGGCACGCGCATCCCTCCTGACAAGCCCCTCAATCATTAGAGAGGATTCTCTTCTAAGCTTTCTAACCTGGTCGAAAACCTGCTCTCCAACCCGATCCTTCTTGACGACAACCTGCACAACGCCGGTGGAGTCACGGATTCTAAGGAAAGCCAGTTTGCCAACAGTATTCTTCACATAGAGCCAGCCGCGGATTCTCACTTTACTCCCTATGAGGCTCGCTAAGCCTGCAACACGCTGCTCCTCCATATCGCAGGATTCGGTGGCCAAATTTATACTGGTTCCTACGGCAATCCCTACGGATATAAACGTATCTTGAAGCCAAACAGTTTTAACCAAGGGCTGGAAGCATTTTCTCAGCATGAGCAGGGAGGTAGTTGACTATAGGCTGGAGGGTGTTAAAACATTCTCAGAGCTTCTGAGCAGAATGGGGCAGGGTTGGGGGTTTGAAGCAGCACAGCTTGCAAAAGCCCAAGACATTATGCTTGAAATGGTTAACGACAAGGAATGCGTCAAATTCCTATCTCTTACTGCAAACATTGTTTCAACAGGCTTGAGAGGAGTCATTGCTGAAATGGTTGAGAAAGGGTTGTGCGACGTCATAATAACTACGGGCGGAACATTCGACCATGACATTGCTAAGAGCATGAGGAAGTATTACAAGGGGGAATTCATTATGAACGACAGGGATCTGAGGAAGAAGGAAACCCACAGGCTTGGAAACATCCTGATACCGCAGGACTCCTACGGGGTGGCGATTGAATCCTTCACAATACCCCTGCTTAGAGAAATAACAAGGGAGAAGAAAGTTTTCAGCAGCAGGGAGCTTGCGGAGGAGGTTGGGAAAAGGTTGAAAGACAGGAACTCGATACTCAGGGCAGCATACGAGAGGAAAGTACCTGTTTACACGCCTGGGCTGGTTGACTCAGCATTCGGCACGCAGCTCTTCATATTCTCGCAGACAAACAAGTTCACCCTAGATCTTTTGAAAGACATGAAGGAGCTTTCAGACATCGTGTTCTCCTCCAAGAAGACGGGTGCACTAATACTGGGGGGAGGAATAAGCAAGCATCACACGATCTGGTGGAACCAGTTTAAAGGAGGATTAGACTATGCCGTATCCCTCACAACGGCGTACGAGTTCGACGGAAGCCTCTCAGGAGCAAGGCTCGAGGAAGCAATAACGTGGAACAAGATTAGAGAGAACGCTGCCATAGCGCTCGTCCATGTTGATGTTACCCTAGCCCTACCCTTTCTTCTGGCAGCAGTCTACGAGAAAACGGCGAAACAAGGCTGAACCAGCCAGTGTAAACAAGCTGTCAGAAGCGTGACCCTGATACACTATCTGGCCCGGCTAACGGCTATTCCCTTGGAGGCATGGCACCCATGAGAAAACAAAATTCATTAAGGTCTGTTACAAGCTATAGCGTGCTAAATTTTTTCTTTGACACGCATTTACTCGAATGCGTGCGAAAAGCATTTGATTCTTGTTCCTGCCGACGCAGGCTATTGCACCGATTTTTCTGAGCACGTAGGTTATTTTCCGTGATTGACTGACTGGTATTTTAAGTCTTTCGGCAAGATCTCTATTTGTAAAAGGACTTGGTAAGTCTTCAGGCAGCACTTTCAGGAAATCTGTTTTCTGTTCGAAAACTATTCTTTCTAGGACGCGGAGCAGCTTCCTATCCTCTATGCTTACTCCCTTTCTGCTCCAGCTTTCCCTCCCATCGTTACACCATGTTTCCTCCATTTCAATCATCAAAACCTCGATGCTGAAATTACTTTTCAAGATCACATCCGGTATTCTTACTAATTCGTTGAAAAGGTCAGTCAGGCAACCCTTTCTCGGCGACCTTCTGCCATAGGTTTCTCCAGTGATCGTGGACTTGTGAACAATCCATTTCAGCCTAGGTATGGGGTAGACTAGGCGAACCTTATGGTTATCAAGTAGGCGCAGGAGCTTTGGCTTTATCGCTGAAAAATTGGTAACCTGTATTTCAATCAGCAAGTCTCCCCGTACAATGTCCACTATAAAACCGTCCACGCGGTCTTCCAGTTTATCTCCGTCGAGAAAGTACCATTTCTTTATTGCGGAATGAAGCGAGCTTTCTCTCATTGAACTGAACGCACTATTCGAAGCCGAATGTTGACCCATTTTCCTTATGGTTTCAGCTTCACATGATAAAAAGGTTCCTAAGTCTTATCAGCCAGAGGAGTAAAGAATATGAGAAAGAAGAGGTATTATGAGCATTTGCCTACGTTTGGTGCTCTCTTTAAGAAAACATTATAAAGATCATTTATTTACCTCTGTTTTCTACGCGATGACAAGGCTGAGCAGAAAAAACGTGCCGTCGCTTCAAACATGCCTAGAAGGATCGGGAAGACTAGTAGGTGAAGGAAGATGTCTGAGCAACTTGAAGAACCCTCGGAGCTGCGTGATATAAGCAGGTATAGAGATAAAATTGTTAACGGCCCGGTAATCCGCACGTTCTTCTGGCTCGGAATCCCCCCGCTTTTAAATCAACTCGTGTTCGTAGCCTACAATGTTGCGGACACTTACTGGCTGAGCTGTTATAGTGAATTAACAGTATCCGTCCCTAGACAGGTTATGCCTGTCATAATGCTTTTTCAAGCAGTCATAATGGCTACGAACGCTGCTTGCCTCAGCATTGTTTCCCAGTATATTGGGGCCAGAGCCTACAAAAACGCGAGCCTTGAGGCTTCACGCTTCTTCACGGTAGCATTCCTATGCGGAGCCCTGTTAAACATACTGCTCCTAACCCTTAGAAACCAGGTTTTCACATGGCTAATATTTACTCCACCTGAAATCTTCGAGGAGGTCATGGTTTTTTCAGCCATAACTGCCTTCGACGTGTTCTTTAACTCAATAGCTTTTACTTTCGCCACGTTGCTTCAAAGCGTGGGGGACACTAGGCGGCCGGCCATTATTAACATTGTGGCTGTCGCAATAAACATTGTGATGGATCCCTTCCTTGTTTTAGGCATAGGCCCGTTTCCACGCCTTGGAGTCGTCGGCGCTTCTCTCACAGACGTCATGGGAAAAATCCTGTCAGTCATCGGCCAAACCTACATACTTAGAAGAAACTATCCTGAGTTAAAAATAAGGTTTACTCGAGAAATAGATGTTGAATGGGTCAAGCTGGTTCTACAGATAGGTTTGCCAATTTTATCATTTGGCCTGCTGAACGGGTTTGCATTCACCTTGCAGCAGAGGCTTATTAACATGCTGGGTATAGTGGCTACAACAGCTTTTTCAATAGGCTTCGTAATAATGAATATTGTCGACGCCGCGCTTTTCGGGCTGAGCGGAGCTACAGCAATAATGATAGGGCAAAGCCTTGGGGCAGACAACCCCGGGAAGGCGAGACGAATAGCATTCAAGACAACCATGTTGATATTCATCCTCGTCGCAACTAGTGCCATCGTCATCTATCCTTTTAAACGGCAAATAGCAAGCGTTTTCGCAAGCGACCCGGCTATACTTGATGAAACAGAACGATTTTTGCAGTTAATATTGCCAACGCTTCCCTTCTTCGGGCTCTGCGTGAACTCAATGTCGATTGCAAGAGGCTCAGGTCACACGGCTTTCCCAACAGCCATAGACATTGGAAGAATCTGGATAGTAAGAGTAGCTTTAGGATATTTCTTGGCATTCATAATTAATATGGGTTCTATAGGCATCTGGCTCCCGTTCTCGTTGAGCAATGTTGTAGGTGGAACAATCCTAATCTTATGGGTGAAATACGGGAAGTGGGATAAAGCCGTAATAAGGAAAAACAATCTGAGACCAGGAAATTAGCATACGTAAAGCTATTTACGGAGCGGTATCTGATTTTTGTATAAACAATAAGACAAATCTGAGAGGATCTTGACTCGGTGAATAAGAGGATAATGAGGAAATCTAGCAAAATGGGTGCTGGGCATAAGTGCATACAGGAGAAAAATGAGGAGTACGAGGATGAAGACATAAATGTGGAGAAGGATTAAGTTTTGAGTATGACGAAGCAAGCGAAAACCCTTGAAGGCGAAGGCTTGAAGCTCAAAATTTGGTTGTTAAGTAGCGGGGGGTCGATTTGAACGACCGATCTCAGGGTTATGAGCCCTGCGGCATAGACCTGGCTAGCCCACCCCGCTATATTTTTCTATATTTATTTCTTTTTGTTTGTTGTATTGCTCCGAGTAAGGAGTTTCGGGTGGCGAGTATATAAAGTTTTTGGTTTAGATTTAGGTCTGTTCTACCCAAGCTGATTCTGCTTAGAGTATTGAGGCCTGTCTCCGTGAGCTGCTTTCTGGGCTGGCGGAAGTTTGCATTGAAGCATCCATGCGTATGCCGTCTTGTGTCTTTCATTATATTGCAGTAGGGTTTCGAATCCTAATTCCTTTTTAAGATGCTCGGTTTTGAGGGTTTCATCCGTGGGCTCAACCAGGAAGCGAGCATCATCTACGCTGGATCTTATCTCTACTCGCCCAGGATACTTTTTCATTAAGCGCTCCGGTATATCGTAGTTAAAGTCGTAGTGGGAAATAATAAAGTCCGTGTTTATGTCCCTGTAAATCACGTTTATACGCTGATCTGTTTCGGCTAAAATTCTTCCCAAAGGGTCTACTATTCTAGATTTTCTGAGCGTACTGAAGATACGACGTAATACTGGTGTAGGTAGGCGTAAACTTGAAGTGGGAACCCGCCGTTATAAGCCGAGGGCCAGAAGACTATTTTCACACCTTTTTCCGCGAGTTCTCGCCAAGACTCTGGAAATATTATGTCGAAGCATATTTGTATTCCGACGCGCCCGAAATCCAAGTCGAAAGCCAGTGCCTCCTTACCGGGGCTTACTCCCCCCTCGAAAACAGTGTAGTCGCTAGAGCTGGTGACTGGGTGAACCTTATCGTAGATTCCGATGATCTCGCCATTCCGGCCTATCAGGATGGCAGAGTTCCATATTTTCCCTCTCCTCTTTGTTAATATTGGGCAAATAATATAGCATTTTGCAGCTCTAGCCTTTCTCCCCATGATCTCTACGGATCAGAAGCCGTGAACAGGCGCCTTCGGGTTTAATACCGCTGTCTCCGCGGCAAACCGAACCTTGGTCGACCCCTTTTTAAACCGGAAGCTAGAAGTGACTGCTACCAAGGCCTATTTTTTGACATTAGCTTGGTAAGAAGCCTTGTGAAGCCTGTTAAAGGTATAGAAAAGGTAGTAGTTTTTTAAAGCGGTCTATCCCGAAAAATTTATAAACTACGTTTACGTTAACGTAGTAGTAAACGTTGAAGGGGATTAGGGTGGTATATAGGAAGGGTTCAAGCGAGGTTGAGATAACTGGAGACAATGTTAACGATGTTAAGGAGATGATTAAGTATATTCCAGAGATATACCTGGAGCTTGAGAAGACTGAGAACAGGCTGGCTGAGTTAAAGTCGACGCTGAGTCTTATACCCGGCTTCGTTAAGTATGATGAGGATGGTAAGCCGATACTGTCTGTTAGGGAGGAGTTTCTAACGAGCAGGGAAGCAATAATTCTCATCCTGAAGTTTGCTGAGAACGGTCTTAAATCAAGCGAGATCGGGGAGCAGCTTAGTAAGAGCGGCATCGTTTCAGTAGGCTATCCTTCTAGGCTGTCAGAGATGCTTAGGGAGGGGATCGTAACTAGGAACGAGCTTGGCAACTATGTTCTCACAGAGAAGGGGAAGATAATTGCCGATGAGATAACAACAAGGCTTGAAGAGGTGGCCTTAAGATGAGTGGGTCGTCAACAATCAGGCTTGAAATACCTGACAAGAATATTAAGGTGGAGTTCACAGGCGATGAGAACACGGTAGTGAGAGACCTCCTCAAGTTTCTTTCAAACGTTTATCCTCGTTTAACTATTATCGACAAGATAGTTTACACACCGGATCTGGAGGCTCTTCTTTCAGCAATATCCTCCCACATCAGGATAAGCAGCGGCGAGATAATCCTGCTCGGGGAAGATGCGAAGACTACTGAGAGTAAAATCCTCTACCTGCTTGCAGGCTGCTACGTCGCTTCAAGATTCGGGCTTCGTGAGAAGGGCAGTATGAGTGTTGAAGAGATGGTTAGGATGGTTACGAACATTTCCAAGAAGACTATTCAAAACACTCTGGTCGACCTTGTTAAGAAGGGGCTTGTGCTTAGGCAGGCCAGGGGGATGTTTGAAATATCGGTTAAGGGCATAATGCTTCTTTCAGGAGGTGTTGAAGCTGAAAAAGCCTCCGACAAGCCTAATCCCGCTGTCTGATCTAAAGCAACGTCGAGACGCTCATGTTGTAGAGGGGAAGGAGATAAGGCTTAAAATAAGCCGGCCTATTGAGTTTAAACTCGGCAGGGCTCTAAGCATAGATTTTGAGGAGGCTTCCCTAAAAAGCATTGTCGCAGTAGATGTCTCAACTGTTAAGATAGGTATAAGCAGGCTGGGCGAGGTTCATGCCATCAGGGGTTCAACCGTTTTGAAAGAGCGGGGAGTGGTGAAGATAAATAGAACTAGGCCGATGATAGTGCTTGGCGGTATTTCCGACAGCCAGATTTCTTTTGAACTTGAGGAGCAGTTGAAGAACATTAGTTCAATCAGGAATTCTATAATGCTGCTCGACGGGGATTTGAACGAGATGATGAACGTTAGCGGGCCGCTAGGGCTCCCAGGTTTCCTCGCATCCGCCTGCAACACTTTAGTATCTGTTTCAAAAAGGTTCGTAGATCCGTTTATACGTCTACCCGAGGATTTTGACGTCTCTCCGTTTGTAGGTGAGATCCTTAACGGGAGGAGCCCGAGGGAGTACTTGGTTAGGCTTAAGCCGGGAAGCCCCCTGTTGAAGGTTGAAGTATACCCGGAGGTCGAGCTTGAGGAGGTCAGGAGCTTACTGGCTTCTCTTATACTTATTGACGGTGTCGACTACGGCTATCCTGAAGCGCTGAGAATCGCCCACATATATTCTAAGATCCTTCCTCTAGAAGTGTTGACGCTGAAATGCATCCTGCAAAAGAAGTTTGGAATAGAAGTTTTAAGGGAAATAGACAATAGGAAAATGCTTCTGGGAGGCTTCTGGAGTTGATAACGATTCTACGGAAGAACAAGGTGACTTACGAGCTTCTGGAAACCCCCGGCAGAGATAGGATTGTTGGAAGCTACTTAATACTGCTTGACAGTGTTACTCGGAGAAAGCTTCTCCTCCAGATAATAGATGTCAACTATCTCAGTATTCCTGGCGAGATAGAGGAGATAATACGAATAAGCAAGAGGGAAGAATCCTACCAGGTTTTTGAAGAGGATGAAAATCTTAAGAAGATACTTGACGAGTTGATGGATTCCAGAATCTTAATATGCAAGGTTCGCGCAGCCTTCTCGCTGGATGATGAAGCTATCGATTTTCAATGGGCCCCCTCAAGGCTGAAGTCAAGAATCTATGAGCCGAGCGCAGAGGAGTTGAACGAGCTGATTACAAGCAAGTACGAGATACCGGTTAAGATCGGGGACGATGTGGAGATG
>JAOAJQ010000048.1 GCA_026414125.1 Thermoproteota archaeon | reverse complement strand
GGTTTTCTACATTATCAACATGGGGGGAATATACAAGGGGTTCATTATTCACCCTGAAAGAAGCAGAGTTGTATCCGGCCAGAAGGTTACTGAAGAAGGCTTAAGGCTTGTTTTAAAGGCGCTCGGATTCCCGAGCCTGGAGCAAGCCTAGCGTAGATTAAAAAGCGTTGATGCTGGATAGCGTGCGATAAGGGATTTAAACCCGGGTGTTCAAAACAGCGTGAGGATACTCGGATAAAAATTTAAAACCCGGGTCTCCTTTGAAGGAAAGGGGTGCCGGAGTAGCTCAGATGGCTAGACCCTAGGAGGCTAAAGCGCCAGAAACCCTAAGGGGTTGATGAAACTCATAATCTGGAGGTCGCGGGATCGAGACCCGCCTCCGGCATTCTTATGCAACAAATTAATTCCTCACAGAGCTTTAATCCCATATTGTTCGAAACAAAATCTTTTTAAATTACAGGGAGGAAAAAAACCTGCCCGGGGGCATCGGCTAGCATGGTCTAGGCTCCGTGGCTTGGGAGATTTAAAATCCGAGATCCCACGAGACCTGGGTTCAAATCCCAGTGCCCCCATAAACATTCAATTGATTTTATTTATATTGTTAAATGTGATAAGAATTATAAGTATGATTAGCATCAAGTTTGAGGAGTAATTAGCACACGCTGGAGAACTCTACTTCGCGCGCTAAGTTGAGAAAATACTTGGAATTCGGATGTTTTGCTGAACTCGTTTTAGAAGACAGCGAAGAAAAGAAGAAAGCTGTTCTCAAGAGGTATTTTGAAACCATAATAATAAAGGATGTGGAGAGAAGATTCAACATAAGGGAAAGGGAGAAGCTTGAATTCTTAGTTTTCATCTTTCTTCTCACTGGCATTCTTTTTAGCGGATTCGGTTCACAGCCAAGGCATGTGTGTAAAAGCTGTGGGTCAAGTCAAAATCAAGGATTCGTATCCGCGTATATCGGTACTTATGATGAGTCTAGCGGACCGTCGATCGAATTAAATGAATTAAAAGGGAAAGAGAAAGAAGAAGCGTTAAAGATGCTGTTAAAGACTACGATACCATGCTTTCCATAGGATCAGGATTATCTCGGTTTTATAAGACTTTTACCATTATTCTTCTTCCCGTTAATCGGAATATTGGACGAAACTGGAATTTTAAAGAATGACCTCCATAAGGCTATCCTGATAACAGCCCTTTCACCATTCGTGGTTTACCCTTCAGTTGAATGGCCGAGAAGCATAACCTTATTTGATGCAATACTTCTTGCAAGCAGCTACTTTCTGTGCAGATTCTTCAAGAATAGGCGTCCTGCTCCACAAAGACCCTAGCATGCAATTCTGTTTGCTTTAAGGAAGTTGGGTTTGTTGTGAGTTGTTGTTTGTTCTTCCAAAGAATATTCTCAACCAGCGGGATCGAGATGAGGCTTGACATCTATAGTAGCAGGATGGAGCTCAACGGAAGAAACTACGAGCTTAAACTGTTGCAAACGAGGGTCTACGAGAGAAAGATACGGCTTGACGTGGAGCTCCAGGCGAAGAACATACGAACAGGCGAGAAGCTTGTGCTCTTCTTTACTCAGGATGGGAAGGTTGGGATGATGCTCGGGGGGAGACACTATCCCATCGAAGGTGTCAAGATGGATAACGCGTTAAACTGTATGGAAATAGCGTATGCAGAGGGCAGGGCCGAGTACAGCTTCAACCTCAAGCCCCTCAGCGAGCAGACGGGTAGACACTCCTATGAAATCCCTTTGAGAGAGGACGAGGGCAAGAGTAGCATCGGGCTGAAAGAGGAGCTGCGCAGGCTACTCGGCTACGACGCAGGGATGGAGCTTGAGGAGGGCATGGGAAGCAAGTACGGGCTCCTCGCGGGCTTCGACAACGGCAGGAAGGCTTACACCGGAACCAGTAGGCTCGTAATCACGATACCCGAGGGCGTGCGCAAAATAGAGTGGATAGAAATATAATCTCCATAGAGGGGAAGATACCCCGCCTCCTTCACGAGCTAATCGAGGCTGGCGGCTCGAGTAAAGTGGCGCATAAAATAGGAGAGGCTGGGGCACGTATTGTGATTGAGGGGTACGAAGAAAAGGGGATACACTATCGAAGAGAACTCGTAGCATTTTCTGAGAAAACTGGGATTCCGCTCAGCGTACTCGAGGGTAAGGTTGACTTTATGTATGTTGCAGAACCTGGGAAAAAGGAGGTCGATGGGATCATGAAGATCAAAGAAGACGTTGTGGTTGATAAGAAGGTGGTGTTTAAGAAGGGCGAGGTGATAGCGATAATAAAGGCGGAGTCCACGGTGAGGGAAGTGGACTTGGAAAAAGTATGGGGAGATATGCACGAGGGTACATTTGAAGACCTTAAGGAACACATAAAGCTCGACAGCTATAAGAACGTTCCATACGGCATTGCGATAGGCTTCTCATATAATCCGGTGGACGTCCTTATTGGAGACAAATCTTCATTGGGAATAAAGTCTACACGAAGAGCGAAATTGAAAATTTGGAGGTTAAAAAATGAGCGAAAGCCTAGTTGAGAAACATCTCAGAGGCGCTGTTGGATATTTTGCGAGGCTTTCTATATGGGCTGAAGAGTTGACTAAAAGAGTTAGCAAAGGACATGGCTTTGAGGTTGCGATAGACGCAGATTCTAAAACTTTCTTCATAACTGCTTTCGACTCGACTGGGATGAATGACGAACAGGTAATTGAAGAGATCTTAAAAAGAGTCGGTGCCATGATGGAAGTTGAGGCAATGCTCTTAAATGAGGACAAGATGAACGAGTTTTAGCAAGCAGGGGGATAGAGCCAGTTAAGCCTAGAAAGATACACCGCGAGTAATGGAAGAGATAGAGCCATAGCGCGCTACGCTCTGCGAAAAAGAACTTTATAAACGTCTTTTCTTCACCCTATTGCCGTAATAAAACTACCCGCCTTCCTGCTGCCCGAGCAGGGCAAAGATTATAAAGGGACAGCTAACCCTTATCCACCGAGGAAATTATGATGCCCGGCTACGAAAGAATATACGGATTCTCACCCGACGGAAGAATACTTCAGGTCGATTATGCCATGGTAATGGTTAATAATAGTCCGACTGCTTGGGGGATTCAGGTTGAGGAGGGTATTGTGCTGGCTGGTTTGGAGAAGAAGATTGATATGCTTCAGGATAGGACTTTTAGTCAGAAGCTGTTTCAGATTGATGAGCATATTGCTACGGTGGTTGCTGGTTTCAACTCGGATGCGAGGCTGCTGGTGGAGTATGCTAGGAATGAGGCGCAGATTAACAGGCTTCTGTATGATGAGCCGGTTGACGTGGAGTTTCTCGTCAGGAGGCTGAGCAATACTGTTCAATCCTATACGCAGCATGCTGGTATGAGGCCTTTCGGCATCTCTATGCTTATTGGGGGTGTTGACATGGTTGGTGCTAGCCTGTATCAGCTTGACCCGACTGGAATATATTTCAAGTATTTCGCGTCAGCCATCGGTGTTGGCAGGGAGGACATATTGAAGTATTTCAGGGATAATTATTCTATCAGCGCGAGCCTCGACGAGGCTATAACGCTAGGCATACGGGGGAGTGTGGAGGTTTTGAAGGACGAGGCTGCTCCAGACAGGCTTAGGATTGGCGTGATCAGGACGGATGATAAGAAGTTCAGGGTTTTAAGCTTCGAGGAGACTAAGAAATACTATGAGAGGGCGAAGTAGAGCGAATTGAGCAGGCCTTCAACAGTAAGCCGGCTTACTCTTCACGGTGAGAAGTTTGAGATAATTGTTGCACCCGACCCTGCGCTCAACTTTAAGCTGACTGGCAAGGGGGATGTGAGGAAGATTCTCCTGGTCGACGAGGTTTACTCGGATTCTAAAAAGGGGCTTCGCGTACCGTCTGAGAAGCTTAGAAAGTTCTTCGGAACACTAGACGTGTACGTGATAGCTGAGAGAATACTTCGAGAGGGGGAGCTGCAGCTCACCGGGGAGCAGAGGCGTAGGATGATTGAGAGCAAGAGGCAGCAGATAGTGGCGATGCTTTCTAAACTACTCTTAGAGCCTTCGACGGGTAACCCTATTCCCTCCCTTAGGATTGAGCAGTCCCTCAGCCAGACCAGTGTCTCAATAGATCCTTTTAAGCCTCCTGAGGAGCAGGTTAAGAACGTGGTTAAGGCTTTGAGACAGGTTCTCCAGTTTAAGGTTAACGAGGTTGTTTTAACGCTTACATGTCCTCAGACGCTTTCTAACGATGTCTACGGGTTTGCGAGCTCAATGGGGGAGGTTGACCAGACTAGGGTTCAGAAGGATAAGAGTGTTAGAATCACCCTTAGAATACCTTCTGTAACGATGACCTATTTTCTAGAGGGGCTAAGCAAGAAGTATGGGGATCAAGTAAAAGTTGATATAGGGGCTTAAGCACCACCCTAGCAATAGGAAGGAGGCTAAGGTTTGTCGCGAAGCAACGAGCAGCAGAGACAAAGGCCCATAGTCGTTCCAGGGGAGTATGTGGGGGACAGTAGGTTCCATATGCCTGGTTTAAACGTTTACAGGCTGTCGGACAGGATGCTTGCAACCACTGTCGGGCTTGTTAGAACAGAGGGGAAGCGTGTCGACGTTGTAGCTTTAAAATCTTTCTACCAGCCTAAGGTCGGCGACCTGGTTGTGGGGATTGTTAAAGAACCGGGTACAGCAGGATGGACGGTTGACATAAACTCTCCCTTCCTAGCGTTCCTACCCTTGTCGGAATACCCTGAGAAAAGGATCCGCCTTTCTAGGGACAGTATTGGCAGGATTCTGGAGGCGGGGACAGTTCTCATAGGGCTTATTAAGGATGCTTCCATCTTCTCATCACCAGTTTTAACGCTGAAGGGTAAGGGGCTTGGAGTTGTTTCAAACGGGTTCCTGCTTAGCATAACCGCGTCGAAGGTACCGCGTCTAATAGGGAAGAAGGGCTCAATGCTTTCCATCATAGAGAAGGGGGCTAACGTAAGGCTTACAGTAGGCCAGAACGGGCGTTTAATAGTTCATTCTGAAGACTTGAACATAGTTATGAAGGTTAAGGAGGTTATTGGAATGATAGAGAAGGAGTCGCATGTCTACGGTTTAACTGAAAGAGTGGAAGCACTTCTCGCTGGAAGGAGGCCTTAGGATAAATGGGGGAAAACATTACCCTGTTCAGCGAAGACGGTAAGAGAACTGACGGCAGGGCTCTCGACGAGCTTAGACCCATCAAGATTAAAGTAGGAGTCCTGTCTAACGCTCAGGGCTCAGCCTATATTGAACAGGGTAAGAACAAGATTCTTGCAGCGGTCTACGGTCCTAAGGAAGCTTTGCCTAAACACATCTCGCTCCCAGACAGATGCATCTTGAGATGCCGCTACCATATGGCGCCCTTTTCAACAACGGAGAGGAAGAGTCCTGCTCCAAGCAGGAGGGAAATAGAGCTTTCGATGGTTCTTCGAAACGCTCTTGAACCGCTCGTAATGACTTCGCTCTTTCCTAGGACGGTGATAGATATTTTCATAGAGGTTCTGCAGGCTGACGGCGGCACTCGCTGTGCGGGCCTGACTGCGGCAGTATTAGCACTGGCGGACGCGGGAATCCCGTTGAAAGGCTTGGCTGCAGCATGCGCTGTCGGCAAGGCTGACGGCAAGATAGTCGTGGACCTTAACGATCTTGAGGACAAGTATGGGGAGGCAGACATGCCTATAGCTTACAACCCGACTTTAGACGGGATAACTCTTCTGCAAATGGACGGTATTATGTCAAAAGAAGAGGTTGAGCAAGCATTGTCTCTAGCTATAACGGCTACGCAGAAAATGCATAAGATGCAGGTGGACGCGCTTAGAGAAAGGTTTTCCGTTCAGAGGAGGGAGACTTAGATGTCTATAACTGAGCAGAGGCCGGTCATCTCTAAGCTTGAGCAGCAGGAGCTGCGGCGTCTCCTGGCTGAAAACAAGAGGATTGACGGTAGGAGTCCTCTTCAATACAGGAGTATCAGTGTCCAGCTAGGGTATGTGGAGAAGGCGGAGGGCTCAGCCCTAGTCGAGCTCGGAAACACTAAGGTTCTGGCTGCTGTCAAAGTCGGGATCGCGGTGCCTTTTGCAGACACGCCTAACGAGGGCATCCTCATAGTGAACGCGGAGCTGGTTCCGCTGGCCTCGCCGACTTTCGAACCCGGCCCGCCCTCCGAGGAGTCAATATTCCTCTCGAGATACGTTGATAGAAGCATTAGGGAGTCTAAAACAATAGACCTGTCTTCGCTCTGCATAGTTCCCGGAAGATCCGTCTACTCGCTCTACGTGGATCTCTATATTCTCGACTACGATGGCAACCTTATTGACGCTTCAGTGATAGCTAGCGTAAACGCTCTGGGTATTACTAACATGCCTAAATACGTTGTGGAAGGGCAGGCTATTAAGAGGACCGATGAATACTTTAAACTTGAGCTTAAGGATCACCCTGTCTCACTGACCTACGCTTTCCTCGATGATAAGTATGTGGTGGACCCTTGTCTCAGCGAGGAGTATGCGTCGGACTTCACTGTCTCGATGACTGTTAAATCCGACGACAGGTTTTGCGCAATCCAGAAGAACGGTGGGGGAATGATTTCTCCTAGGAGAGTCATAGAGCTGCTTGAAAGATCCGTGGAGCTGGGGAAAGAGTTAAGAACAGTTGCCTACAGGCAGCTTACTGGCGGAAATGGCTAGGAAGAAAGAGTCTGGGGCACTGGGCGTTAAATACGGTTTCTCGCTTAGAGAGAGGTATATCAAGGTTCTTAAAAGGAGGAGGGCGAGGTACGACTGCCCAAAGTGTGGAACAGGTGTTCTCAAAAGGCTAAGCGTAGGGGTTTGGAGCTGTAGGAAGTGTGGTTACACTTTCGCCGGAGGAGCGTATGAGCCGGTTACGAAGACAGGTGAAGCCGCGGCGAGAATAGTTACTAGCGCGTCCAAGCCTAAGCTTTAACCATGTAAATGATAAGGGTTAAGATTATTCTAAACTATGGGGATCACCTAGCGGCCCAATCCCTCTATTTAGCCTGTCTTCAAGAAGCAGTTTCAGAGCCTAGATCCGGGGTGAGGGCGAGGGTTGATGGAAACAGGCTTTTGCTTTTCTTCGAAAGCAGCAGCCCGTCTAAAATCGCTGAGAGAATAAGGAGCGTTTTAAGCCTGCTTAACATGGCTCAGCAGGTTGACAGCATGCTTGGATCCGCGTGCCGGCAAGGCTCCTCTTGAGAAATATGTTTTTAAGCACGCGTCTAAAAGATAAGACCCGAGAATGTCCCAAGAGCTGCCTCTTCAACTGCAGGAGAAACTGTCAAGGCTTCAGCAGCTTCAACAGACGCTTGAGTCGCTCTACATTCAGAAGGAGCAGGCTAAGCTGGAAGCAAGAGAGCTGCAGTCAGCCCTAGAAGCGCTTTCCTCGATCGACGATAATACACCGGTGTACCGGATAACTGGAAGAATACTTGTTAAAAAGAATAGAGTCGATTTGATAAACGAGTTGAACGAGCAAATGGAGCTTGTTAAAGTAAGGATAAGCGCGATCGAGAGGCAGGAAAGCAAGATCAGGGAGAGAGCCGTTGAGCTTGAAAACGAGCTGAAGAATGCTCTCGCAGCAGGCAGGGGAGGCCCCCCCGCTTAAACCAAATGCTGTTTAGAATGTCCCCGCCGCTCAACCCTCGACTTAGGCTTTTTAAACCCTTCCAGTAATCTCTGGCAAAACTAGAAATGGCAGCAGTAGAACTGAGAAAACTGTGTTTCCGCTACGCGGGCTCCGAGAAACAAGCATTGACAGATATTGACCTTACCATTGAAGAAGGGGAAAGCGTACTCATAACGGGCCCTTCAGGCTGTGGGAAATCCACCTTAGTAAGAGTCTTGATGGGTTTGATTCCGCATAGTTACCCGGGTGAGCTTAAAGGCGAGGCTTACGTGTTTGGAATGGATGTTAAAAAAACGCCTGTGAGCAGGATAGCCACGCGCTGCGGGATGGTTTTCCAGAATCCCGACAACCAGTTGTTCACTTTCAGCGTTGAGGATGATGTCGCGTTTGGACCTGAGAACCTTGCTCTACCGCCTGACGAGATTGGGAGGAGGGTCGACGAGGCTCTGAGGCTTGTTGGAATAGAGCATTTGAGACACTCGTCCCCCAATAATCTTTCTGGAGGGGAGCAACAGAAGGCTGCAATAGCCTCAATACTGTCGATGAAGCCTTCCCTACTGATATTTGACGAGCCGACCTCAATGCTAGATCCTTCCTCTTCAGCAAGCCTGATTCAGAGGATCTTCGAACTTAAACGAAGCCTTGATGAAACAGGTGGAAAGACCACGGTGATAATTGTGGAGCACAGGATAGACCTATTGCTCAAGCATCTCTCTAGAATAGTCGTGGTTTCTGAAGGAAGGGTGATTCTGGACGGGGACCCCCTGAGGGTTCTTGAAGACAGCTTTAGGAAAGGAGTTCCAATAAACATTCC
>JAOAJQ010000047.1:3934-8471 GCA_026414125.1 Thermoproteota archaeon | reverse complement strand
CTCTAGAGGTGACAAGCTGATAATCCAGATGCCTGTCTAAATGACTCGTCACACTATGACTAGGTATTATTGCCTTCATCTCCTCATCAGGGAGGCCGAGGTGTACTATCATTTGAGTCAGGGTTCCAGGCTTTATGTCTTTCAAAACGTCTCTAAACCACCTTATTCTTTCCTGCAGGTCGGAGCCGAATGTAATGCCGATGAAATTATCAAGCATAGGTGTGCCTGATTCAAGAATCTTGCTTATGAGTTCCTCAGATATCATTATGCCCATTTGTTTAGCCACCTCAAACGCACTGTCACTGGGCTTAATCAACATGGGGATAAGGCCGTTATCTAGGGCAACCTTCACATAGGTTTCTAAGATATCCGGCCTGAAGAAGACCAGACCCATATGAGTATCAAGATGAGAAGGGCGTAGACCAAGCTGGAAAGCCCTCTTAACCTGTGCCCTCAGCTCAGCCTCAACTTCTTCTTTGGAAGCTTTCGCTGCATCCCTCGCCTCCTTATGCAGGTATCCCTGTTCATCCAAGAGGGTCGGCACCTGGCTCCTCGAGCTTACGGGGCCCCATCTGTAGAGCCTCCACTCGCTTGTCAGTGTTGAATGTATCCCGTGATCGTAATCCGGATTCTCCTTGAAGAACTCTACTGCCTCAAGTATCCAGGGGCATGGCATCATAAGACTGCAGCTTGAAACCACACCATTTCTAAATCCTAGGAAGGTTGCCTTGTTCTCTGTGTGACACATGCCGACATCGTCTGCATGGATAATCAGCAGCTTTTCATTCTTGTCGAAGCCGCCCGTCAACGGCATACTTTTGCTGTTGAAATGCTAAAATATAAATTTTTAAAAAACATAGTTTCTCTCACCTTATCGTCATAAAAGCTTTTCACATGAAGCGTTTAATTTAAGAAAACTAAAATATTCTTTTTTCAAGACGAATAAAATTATGACTCGGCGTATTGCTTGATTCTGTTTCGATATGTTAATAATGCTAAGGCCAAGAGTATAGCGGTTGAGGAAAATATTTTTGCAGAGTCAAGAATCAGGGTCTCGACTAAAGTCTCGAACACGAGTATCCTGCGACTGGCTTCAATACTCCAGGCTGGAGGAAAGATTACAGCCAGCAATCTTACGGGTTGAGGCATCCATTCTAAGGGAAACCAGATTCCTGTGGTAAAACTAAGAAGAAGGCCCAAGACTGTTCCCATGCCTGAAGCCCCTCTCACCGTTTTTGATACCAATGAGATCAAGGCTCCGATACTCATGCTGAGTAGGGCTCCACAGACCATGAAGGCTACAGCTAGAAGGTGTACTGGATTCAACGGGTTTAAAACGATATGTGCTCCCACAGCTGGGGAGACTCCTACAAGTATCAGTATCAACGTGGATATTAATAGGGTCGTTAGTTGAGAGAGGAAGCCTCCGGCAAGAAACTCTCCTTCAGTAAGCGGGGTTGAGAAAAGCTTCCTAAGAGTCCCCCTTTCCTTCTCAGAGACTATGAGTATTGCGCCACTATTAAAGCCGAAATAGAGAAACATCATGCCTATTGCTCCAATCGTATACCAGCCTAGTGTTCTCGCACGGTCTTCAAAGACCTCAGGGGATACATGCTCAACAGTTAAGTCTAACGGTTGCATGATGCCTTGTACAGTAGCGTTAAACCAAGATTTCTCGTCTTCTGAGATCGACAACTGTTGGATCATGTTTACCATGTTTTCAATCCTCTTAAACGAGAGTTCTTCAGAAAACCTTTCAAGAAAGCCTATTATTATTGAGGAGGATATTTGTGCTGACTGGGGTGTCTTTGAACCAACGTATGTGTGAAGCCTTGCTTTCTCAACTGGGTTGATTACAGCATAGCCAAATCCTTCAGGTACAATTATTACGCCGTCAAGCTCGCCTCTACTTAAGGCTTGTAACGCTTCATTCTCAGAGTGGTAGAGTTTTACGCTAAACAGCTTTGAACCATTATACTCTGCCTCCTCGAAGATCCTAATTAAAGACGAGCCGTTAAGCGGTGTTTTAGAACTGTCTAAGTTTACAATTCCAAGGCTAAGCATTATTGTTCCATCACCAGTCGGTGGCACGAAAATGTATGCCGTCATAAAGATCCATATCAGCGGCCATGCTACAAGCCAGAAAATAAACGTCTTATCTCGGACCATGAGCTTTAAATCACGAATAATGAATGAAACTATCGGTTTTAATCTCATTCCTTTAGCCTCCTTCCAGTTAGCTTTAGAAAAACGTCTTCAAGCGTTGGCTTGACTACGCTTATACTCAATACCCTTATCCCTTTCTCAGCGAGGATTAGTATGGCCTTAGGCAGATCCTCGTCAGGATCGTCAGTATGAACACGTACTTCACCGTCATAGCTATAAACGTTTTCCCAGCGAAGCTTTAAAACAGTAGAAGACTTCTCGACTTGTTCAAGACTAGGCTTAATCACTAGTACAGCTGGCGGAGCATAGAGTTTTTTAAGCTCCTCAACACCGCCATCAGCGATTAACTTACCCCTGTCTATTATTGCAACCCTGTTAGCGAGTCCCTCAGCCTCGTCAACAAGATGAGTCGCCATGAGAATAGTGGCTCTGTTTAAAACCTTTTCTCGCAGCAAGTCTAGGACACTCCTACGCATACCCGGGTCTAAAGCTGTAGTCGGCTCGTCGAGAATCAGTAGTTCAGCCTCAACGGCTAGGGCTAACACGATTGAAGCCAGTTTCATCTGACCCGTTGACAGTTTTGAAGATAGTTTGGTTGCTAACTCTTGAACACCTAGTTTTTCTAAAAGCCCCTTAGCCTCCTGACGGATGGTTTTTTTGTTAAATCCATATAAAGATGCGTAGAAATCAACATTCTCCATTACCGTTAGCCAAGGGTACAGTGGCGGCGTCGCTGGAAGATATGAGGTTTTTAAACGCGTCGAGGGGTCGAAGGGGTTTCCTCCCAAAACCTTAATGCTTCCAGACGATGGCTTCATAATGCCAGCTATAATGTTAAACAATGTTGACTTGCCGGCGCCATTCGGACCTATGAAAACATACACCTCGCCAGACCTGACAGTGAAGCTAACAGAGTCCAGTGCGACAACACTATTGTACAACTTAGAAATTCCCTGTGCAACCACAGCTTCTTGCACCATATTCATCCTACGTATTTCTAATCGCCGCTTTAAGCTTTATTCTTAATCTGTTTTGGAAAGATTAGCCGAATAGAGTTCACTATTCATGCAACGCAGATTATAACGACACGAGTAGCATAATGAAGCGGGCCATGGGCTAAATGCCTATGATGGAAGCTGGCTTAACGAACCGAGAATCTCCTTGCTAAAGGAGGGGGATGTCATCTTCTCGCCTCTCTAACCATGTGGCCGATTTCAGGAAGTATCAGCTTCCTAATCGCTAGCTCCACCGCGTTCTTCGACCCCGGTAGACATATCAGTATCTTTCCCCTTGCAACGCCTGCGAACGCTCTTGTAAGCATTGCCGCAGTCCCTATTTCACCGTAGCTGAGGAATCGGAAAAGCTCACCGAACCCCTCAACCTTCTTCTCAACCGTTTTAGAAACTGTTTCAACCGTAATGTCCCTCATGCTTAACCCGGTCCCTCCGATAGTCAGTATGACATCGATTTCCCCACTGTTAAGAAGCTCCTCAACAATCCTTCTTATCTCCTCCTCATCATTCTGAACTATCAGTCTCCTACATACTCTGTGACCCTCTTTTTTCAAAATATCCTCAGCCATCCCACCGGATTCGTCTGTTTCAAAAGTTCTAGAGTTACTAACCGTAACTACTGCAAACAGTAGGCTTCTGGGAGAAGTCTTTCTATGCTCTAAATAGTCCAATCCTTAGCCTTCTCCTCGACAACTATGCTCTCTATTGCTGTGTACGGGTACTGTCCTTTCTCATCTTTTTCAATCTCCTTAACCATGTCCCAGACTGTTAGCAAAGCTGCTGCCACCCCGGTTAAAGCCTCCATCTCCACGCCTGTTTTAGATTCTGATACAACCCGGCATACTACTGAAACCCTATCTTCCCCCGTTTGAAACTCGATAGCTATATGTGTCAGAGGAATGGGGTGGCAGCCAGGTATCAGCTCAGGAGTCTTTTTAACAGCTAGAATTGCTGAAACCTTTGCAACTGTTAGAACATCGCCCTTAACAACCCTGCCCGTTTTTAGCGCATCAACGGTTTCACGCCTGAGCCTTATACATCCTTTTGCCACAGCCATCCTGCGTGAAGTCTCCTTCCCACTTATATCAATCATCTCCAATCCTTTTTCATTCCTCTTCAAGGTTTAACCATCTCCTTAACCCATCTTTCCCCTACGGATGTGACCTCCTTTTTCCATATAGGTGCATGCGCCTTAACCTCGTCTATAATCCAGTTGCAGGCTTTGAAAGCCTCTACCCGACTCCTAGCTGAGGCAGCTACTAGAACAATGTTTTCAGCCTGTTTCAGTCTTCCAATTCTATGGATAATTACTGCATCTGTCTCTTATACACATCTCCGAGCCCACGAGACCAGAGAGG
>JAOAJQ010000047.1:0-3925 GCA_026414125.1 Thermoproteota archaeon | reverse complement strand
GTTTCTCCTTATTTTTTCAAGCTCTGCCTCCGCGATCTCCCTGTATGCTTCGACAATCATTTCGCTGACAGCTTCGCCTTCTCTAAATCCCTTGACAACACCTAGGAAAAACACTATCGCGCCGACTTCCCTCCCCTTAAGCGTTGAAGCAACCTTGTCTATTGAGAAATCATCCTCAGTAATATGAATCAATTCTAACCACCTCCGGCTGGAGGGAACACGGCTACTACATCCCCCTCCTTTAAACAGGTGTTCAAATCCACTGTTCTCCCGTTCACTGCAATAAGGAAGTTTTCCTGAGACAAATCATCATGTCTCTCCTTAAGTTTTTCAACAATTTCTCTAACGGTTGCCTGATTATCAACCTCCAGCGTCTCCTTCTCGCCAACCTTCTCTCTAATCCAAGCATAATATTTTACTTCGATCTTCATCATTATTCATCCGGCTAGCGTATATTGATTTATAAGGCTTGTTATAAAAGGTTTCTAGTGTAAAAGCCTTTAAGCTTTCTCTAGTAGTAAAACACTCTTATTCTCTTAGTGAGCTCTGTTTTTGAAAGCGGTTTACCCAGCTTTATCAGAATCTTTTTCTCAAAATCCGGGAAAAGGTCGAAGAAATTATCGCTAAACTCTGCTTTCACCCCTCTGATTCTTACTTCACAGGCCTTTGCAACATTGTTCGAAGCCAAGATGAGCTCGTAAGTTGAACTGTCCTTTCTGACAAGTTTTATTCTAATTCTAGGCTTAGGAAGCGTAATATACTTCACTCTTTCCAAGAAGACTACGTCATACTTAGGCTCAGCGTCGTCAGGCTCAAAAACACATACCAGAAAACTACTGAACTTGTCTTTCACGTTTAACTCACTTAAGCTTAACTTCATACAGAGCTTTGAAGAATTCGCCTCTACAACAACCTCCTTCTCGATTCCGCTCATTCGGTCTCCCTTCAAATTGAAAGACATTATCCTAAGCCTACCTTTAACTGGTTTTAGAAGATCGTTGCAAACCCAAGCCTCAAATTTATCCTGCTTAACAAGCAGGCTGACGTTAACGGGGTCGAATGCTCTTTTCACATAGTAGTATGACGCCTTAAGGTTACCATAGTAGTCGATAAGGCTCCAGCTGAGCACTGGCCAACAGTCGTTAAGCTGCCATATCAAAGCGCCTCCAGTCTTAAACTTCCTCCTCCTCCAGTGTTCTATACCCGTCTTCATAGCCTCCCCTTGGTTTATTTGAGTCAAGTAAACAAACCTGCTCAGGTTTACAGTTATTTTGAAATGTAACAGAATGAAAAACCAGAGTCTCTCCTGCCCCATGATCTGCTTGTTGTGAAATTCAATGACTCTGCTCTGCGGATCCCTATCCTCGGGAAGAGTAAACCTTTTAATCGTCTCCATTGAGGGTGCTGACTGAAAGCCGAATTCACTTATGAACCTGCCCTTGTCATTAAGATACTCCGTGTAATCTCTTAGCATCGACCATACTTCCCAGTTATGCCTGTCGCCCTCGCTTTGAGAATTAGGATCATCCCCTCCATACGGGCTACTCGGCCAGTAGAAGGTTTCAGGATCAAGTTTAGAACAAACCTCTGGAAGTATCTTATGATATATCGTCTCACCGTAGAACCTGTCCTTCATCCCGTACCAATGCGCCTTGAATCCCCAGTGGTTCTCATTGTTACCACACCATATCGCTAGGCAAGCATGATTCCTGAGCCTCTTCACCACTTTCTCGGCCTCCCTTCTAACGAGTTCGAAGAACCATTCTTCCTCGGGGTACTCTGCGCATGCGAACATGAAGTCCTGCCAGACAAGTATCCCCTTCTCGTCGCAAAGCTCATAGAAAGACTCATCCTCATACACTCCACCGCCCCAAACCCTCACCATGTTCATATGTGCCTCCTTCACCCTGCTTAGAAGATAATCGTAAACCTGCCTGCTGACCCTGGGTAGGAAGGAGTCTGCAGGAACCCAGTTGACTCCTTTGCTGAAAACCGGAACATTGTTAACCCTGAAGAAGAACGTTTTACCCTCTTCATCTTTCTCCTGAACTACCTCAATCTTCCTTATTCCGACTTTCTTCTTAACCATGTCTAAAATGCTGTTCGAATTCTCGACAATTATCTCTAAATCATAAAGGTTTTGTTCACCGTAACCGTTTGGCCACCATAGTTTTGGGTTCTGGATTTTAAACTCGATTTTGACATCGTTTAATCCCTGCGAAACATTTATGTGTTCTTCTTTAAGCTGATCTTCGCCGAAACCACTTATCCGTATCCTCAGCTTTACATTTCCAGTTTTGAAGGCTTCTATAGATACATGTACATTTACCTTCGAGCTTTTAAGGTCGCTGCTAAGCTCGTTGGAAAAATAGAAGCTTTCAATCTTACACACATCGTAAGCTTTAAGCTCCACGCTTCTCCAAATCCCCGAGGTTCCTAGTCTCGGGCCCCAATCCCAACCGAAGGAATATTGCGCTTTCCTGCCGTAGACGAGTGGAGGATAAAATGCTCCTCCCAGCTTAACGCCGCCCTTGTTATACATTTCCTCGAGAACCCTTTTAGGCGAATCAAGTCTAACGACTAGCATGTTTTTGCCTTCTTTTAAAAGCTCTTTAACGTTGAACTCATGTTCATGGAACATGTTTGCTGTCCTGCCAACCTCCTTCCCATTGAGCCAGATTGTTGCAAAAGTATCCAAACCGTGAAACTTGAGCTCCACATGATCATGGTTGAGAAACTCTTTGTCTACATGAAACTCTTTCATATACCACCAATCCTTCTCCTCCACCCAAGCTACCTCGAGCTCGTTCATTCTGAAAAAGGGGTTTGGAATCTTTTTGTTCCTCAAAAGGTCAAGGTGGACAACGCCTGGTACCTTTGCCTTCAACCATGGGCCTGTGCTCGGAAGTGTCTTCTCATCCTTTCCACATTCTTTGAAAAACCATTCTCCGTTAAGACTTATAGTTTCCATGCGTGTCCCTAACGTCATCGCAAATATAAAACTTTATGCCTTTAGTACTTCAAATAAATATGGTTTGCAAGTTTCTCATCGAACCACTTTTAACGTTGAGTCGAATTAAAAACGCATATATACCGTTATCCACAAAGGTTGGAAAGCTAACGGGAAATTGCTCGGAGAAAACTCTTCAGAAAAGCAGGACGGCGGAAAGAAAATAGTGCTAACAGCGTCTGCAGTGGAAATGAGTGATTTCAATCTAAACCCGTTCCTAGCTTTTTCAGCAGGGTTCCCCCTGCCATTTTCTAAGAGTTTTCTGAGGAAAAAGCTTTATCCTCCACCGCTGTTTAACGATGACGGGACTGTTAAGCAAGCCCCCTACGGCTTAAGAAAAATAGAATCTCTCCTTATAGATGAGTTTGGTGAAGAGAATGTTGCAACCGTTTACCCAACCATGCTTGAAATGTTTGTTGGAAAGGAGACAAGAGTTGTAGGGATTTCTTCAATGGATCCGTTGGGACTAGGGTTTGTAAGCAGAACCTATACGAGCCTTATCGGTATAAATGGCAAGCCTATCACAAGAGTGGAGTTTGAAACCCTTCTTTCCAACCCTGCTTTCAAGAAGTATAGACCCAAAATAGTGTTAGGTGGAAGCGGTGCTTGGCAAGTTGTAAAAACAGGGATTCAGCAGGAGCTCGGAATAGATAGTGTGGTGATAGGCGAGGCTGAGAAGGATATTGTAAATCTCTTCAGAAAAGCCTTGAAAGGTGAAGAGCTTCCAAAGCAGCTGGTGTGTTGCAAGCCTAAGCTTGAAAAAGTTCCGTGTATTAAGAAAGCATCCCTGTTCGGTGTTGTTGAAGTCACACGGGGATGTGGAAGAGGTTGTCAATTCTGCTCTCCAACGCTTAGGCAGAGATACTCTTTCCCACTGAACCACATACTGAAAGAGGTTGACTTAAATGCTAGAAG
>JAOAJQ010000046.1 GCA_026414125.1 Thermoproteota archaeon | reverse complement strand
TAAAAAAGGGACTCGAATCCTTCGTCGGACCATATTACATTCCCCTGAGATACGGCATGACGCCTGGCGAGCTGGCTCGCCTATATGCTTTCGACAATGGGTTGAAACCCCCCTCAGTGATAAAGCTTGAAGGATGGAGCAGGATGATGCATTTTTGCGACACAGGCTTACCTTGGGTATATCCTTCGCCCGCAATACCGACTCCGGTTGCCGCGTTACTCTATTCCGGGTTGGTTCTTCTAGAGGCTACAAATCTTTCTGAAGGCAGAGGAACATACAAACCTTTTGAAATCTTCGGCGCCCCATGGCTAAAGTCAGCGGAAATCGCCTCAATGTTGAAAAAGAAGCTTGGCAAAGAGTGTCTTCTCATGGAGATCAGGTTTATCCCTTCCTCCTCTAAACACAAGGGAAAGGTTTGCAGAGGAATCCACTTGGTGGTAGAAGACCAGAGGAAGATTAGGCCGTTCCAGGTTGCAGTTCACATCCTCCAATCCGTGTTAGAGGTTCACCCACAAGAGTTTGAAGTTGAACACGAGAAGATGGATCGGCTACTCGGCGACAGTCGGGTTAGGAGAGACATCTTAAACGGTATTAGTGCAGAAGAGATTGTTTTAAGATTAAGAGAGGAGCAGAAAAGGTTTAAAGCTAGAATCAGAAGGTTTCTCCTCTACGATTGAAACATATTGTTGTAGCTGGTGTAGATGGAGGTGCGAGCTCAACCAGGTGCCTCGCCGTCGAAACTGGTAATTGGCGTGTCGCTGCATGCAAATCCGGACCGTCGAACATTCTTTCGGCAGGCCCTAAAACAACTCTGCTTTCAGTAGGGAAAGCGTTTAACGGAGCCCTTAGGAAACTCGGGCGTAATGAGGCTGAAGTTGCAGCACTATGTCTCTCAGGGGCTTGGACAGCGGGAAGAAGTCTTGAAAAGCTGTTTAGAGGAAAGATTAGGGCTAGTAAAATCTTGGTTAAAAGCGATGTTGAGGCTGCTGCAGCAGCCTGTGTGGGTTTCGACGAACAGGGTATTATAGTCATAGCTGGAACAGGTTCAGTAGTTCTAGGAGTATCTGGAGGCGTATTCTTTAGAGCAGGAGGATGGGGCCATGTTTTCAACGACGAGGGTGGAGCATACTCTGTTTCCATCGAGGCTTTAAGAGCAGCATTCCAGTCTTACGATGGAAGGGGAATTAGGACGAGTCTTGAGGAGAAGGCTAAGGCTTTCTTTAAAGCCGGGAGTATGGAGGAATTGGCTAGGCGTGTCCACGGGATGAGGAAGGAGCGTATAGCACTTTTCGCAAAAACAGTCAAGGCCGAGGCTGAGAATGGTGATATGGTTGCTAGGCGCATAATTGAGGATGCTGCGAAATCCCTCTCGAGAGGAGTGCTGGCTGTGGCTAGAAAAATGAGGTTAACCCGTGCAGACGAGTTGAACATTTATCTCGTAGGAGGAATGTTTAAGCATCATTCAGACATCCTCGCTATAGGAATTATGAGGCATCTTTCACCAAAATACGGGAAGATTAATGTTAAAAGGCCTGCATACCCTCCTGCTGTTGGCGCACTATTAATAGCGTTTAGAGAAGCAGGCTTAAACCCTCCGATCAGAGTCTTGAAAAAGGCGGCTTCAATAGACTGATGAGTAGTTTTAAGTTAATCGGATTATTAATCATATAAAAAATACCCATTATGCTGCTTGCCAAAGCTCCTCCTTTCAAAATAATTTTGGAAACGTTTATAATACATAGCTTAACAATTTAATATGAAGTAAAATGGAGAAAATAGAGAAAATTGTTGAGATTAAGAAGAAAAGCATGCCTCTTCTAGGAGAAGACTTTCCGGAGATGAAGGTTCAAACCACACATGGGGTTATGGAGCTGCCCAAGGCTTTTTCTGGAAAATGGTTTGTGTTATTCAGCCATCCTGCAGACTTCACTCCAGTTTGCACAACGGAATTCGTTGCCTTTCAAAAAAGATATGACAAGTTTAAAGCGTTGAACTGTGAGCTGATTGGCCTCAGTGTTGACCAGGTTTTCTCTCACATGAAATGGATTGAGTGGATTAGGGAGAAGCTTGGGGTTGAGATAAAGTTTCCAATAATCGCAGACACGGGTGAGATTGCAGATAGGCTGGGGCTCATTCATCCTGGAAAGGGGACGAATACTGTTAGGGCAGTCTTTGTGGTTGATGACAAGGGGAAAATACGTATAATCCTCTATTATCCGCAGGAGCTGGGGAGAAACATGGATGAAATACTGAGGATTGTGGAAGCCATGCAGATCTCCGATAGGAATGGCGTTGCGATGCCTGCAAACTGGCCGAACAACGAGCTGATTAAGGATCATGTGATAATCCCGCCAGCTAGGGATGTGGAAACGGCCAAAACACGTCTCGAGAAAGCTAAAGCGGGCGAATTAGAGTGTTTCGACTGGTGGTTCTGTCACAGGAAGCTCGAGGAGAGGTAACCCTTATTTTTTATCTTTCAACTCGTCTATTTTCTTTTCCAAGGCATCAAGTTTACGCTCGATGTTTTCAATCAGCTTCTTCTCCTTAAGCCTGTTTTTAACAAGTATTGCTCTAAGCCTAAGTTGGTTGAAGCTCTGCCTATCACTAAGCCTGAAGATGTTCATGCTGGAAACCATTCTGCCAAACTCCTCCTCTGAAACATTCAGCCTCTCGGAAGCTTCAGTAAAACTGTTCGAACAGGCAATAGCCTCAATTATTTTCTCTTCTTCGCTACTTATTTCTCGAATCTCAGTCGAGAAGTACAGTGCTAACAAATCATGTATGACTTCCTTGGAAACCTCTTTAAAGTCTTCAAACGTGAGAAGATAGTACTCTGGGAGAAGGATATATCTTACCCCCAGCTCGCTGGCAAGACTAAGTGCTGATGCGTCTGAAAAACCCTTGCAGACCAGGAGTGGTTTAACCTTTAAAAGCCTAGAGTTGCTGAATACCTGTCTAACATCCGTAACGGATGCCTTTCCAGACTTGACTTCAACCGCTAAAACATCTCCCTCTCGGTCTCTTGCAACCAGATCTATCTCAGCAATTTTCACTCCCCCGACCACTATGGGCTTCCTTTTTTCTAAAACCGTGTAGCCGAGCTTCTCCAAGATGGATACCGCAACGTCTTCTGCATCCAACCCTTTTCTCATTAACCGGTTTACGGTGAGTTTATCTTGTTTTCTTATTTAAGTGTTTATCTTCCAAAGAGGAATGATGTACTTGTGGAAAATCGATACGGCTGGAATGTTTTATCTTTTCAACAACTTTAAGCAAGAATTTTAAGCTTCTCGTATGGCACTGTGTTAACAAGCTTCTCTCCTGAAAAGAATCTTTTAAAATCCTCGACGACTGTGCCGAATAACCGTTTCATGCTCTCATCCGACCCCCCTGCTACATGGGGTGTTAGAAACACGTTTTCTAAGTCATACAGTGGACTACTGTACTCTAAGGGCTCTTGCTCAAAAACATCCAGTGCAGCCCCAGCTATCCGTTTCTCTTTTAAAGCTTTAATCAAGGCGTTTTCATCTATGAGGGCGCCTCTGGAAGTGTTTATCAAGTAGGATGTAGGCTTCATGAGTCTAAACTCTTTCTCGCCGAGCATGTGGTAGGTTTCAGTGGTCGAAGCAGCATGCAGAGTCACAACGTCTGAACATGCAAGCAGCTCGGTTAAATCAACTTTCTTGGCTCCCCATGCAGCAGCTTGGCTTGGCTCTAAATATGGATCGTATATGATCAGGCTGGTTTCGAACGGTTTAAGCAGTTTCACTAATTCTCTGGCAACAGCACCAAACCCTATTATTCCTATCGTCTTCCCTCTCAAATCGTAAGTAGAAAAACTCTTTTGATCCTTATAATTCCAGCTCCTCCTTCTCATTGCTTCAACATACTTCGGTATTCCTCTTAAGCAGTTCAGAATCATCGCAAGGGTAAACTCCGCCACTGGCTTAGCTATTGTTGAAGCAGCGTTAACAACGACTATTCCTTTCTTAAAGACCGCGTCTGTCACGTAGGGTTTAACGCTTCCAGCAGCGTGGCCTATAATTTTAAGTCTGTTCGCATTATTCAACACGGTTTCAGTGAACCTTGGAGAACCCCAGCTTGTAATACATCCGTCTATGTCGACTATAAGCTCTGAGAGCTCCTCCTCGTTAAGATTCCTATCCAACTGGTTGAAAACGCATTCTGCAAAGGACTTAAGCATCTCTTCATCTTCAACTCTTGAAACCTTCTTGTATAGGCTTCTTGGTATTGTTACTAGAACCCTGATTTTCTCACCCTTTCTGCTCATGGCCTGCTTCTAAAAACATACGCAATATTTAAATCGTAAGATGAGTGTTGAGTACTAAGTTGGCGAAGCATATTCGCATAACCACTGTGACTTTTAGAGGAATCAAGGGGGAAACAGTCAACGAAACAATAGAGAACAATATTAGGGAAATACTGCGACTCTTAAATATAGCTATTTTCGATAAGCCGGATTTAATTTGCCTTCCTGAATGCTCGCCCTTTCTAGGGTTAAGCATGGAGGAGATGGTGAAGAATGCTGAGGAAATCCCAGAAGCCCTCTTCACCCGAGTATCGTCTTTCGCTAGGCAAAACAGGGTTTACGTAATCTTCCCAATGATGCGGAGGGAGGACAGTAAAGTTTACAACTCGGCTGTTTTAATAGGTAGGGACGGGGAGTACGTTGGAAGCTATGATAAGGTTCACCCTACGATATGGGAAATTGAGGCAGGTGTTACGCCGGGGGTTGAGGCTAGGACGTTCAAACTGGAGTTTGGGAAAATTGGTGTGGCAATATGTTTCGACTTGAATTTTGAAGATGTTATTAAGAGTTTGGCTGGGAACCGGGTTAAGATCGTGTTCTTTCCATCCATGTATCCGGGTGGACTACAGTTGAAGTTTTGGGCTTTCAACCATGGTGTCTACGTAGCTTCCTCTGTAGCGGACGATAGGGGAAGTATGATTATAAACCCTCTTGGCAGGGTTCTAGCTGTTTCCAGCAGTTACCAGCCTGTTATATGTTGCGACATAAACTTGGATTACGAGGTTCTTCATCTGGACTACAACTGGGAAAAAATGAATCAGGTAAAAGAGAAGTATGGTCCGAAGATAAGTTTTGAAGTATCCCGGCCGGAAGCAGTGTTCCTCATGTCTTGTGAAGCTGAGGAGACCGTCGTGGAAAACATTATTAAAGAGTTCAACCTGGAAACCAGGGAAGAATATTTTAAGCGGGCTTCTGACGCGAGAGACGCAGCCTTGAAAAAACAATGTTCACATTCAGCAAAAGGTTAAAGGGTGCGAGGATGGTGTCTCCTTCGCGATGAGTAAGGATTCTGACATTAGGCCGGTTGAAATAAGTTTTGAATACAGCAGCCAGAGGCTTAGGACTCCTCTGAAATTCGGTAGCGTTGTAGTAGAAGAGTCCACTTCCCTCATAGTGACCAGTGTGGTTAAAAACAGGGCGGGTAGGGAGTCTCTAGGATTGGGATCCATGCCGCTGGCATGTGAATGGGCTTTTCCAAGCGCTGGGGAAACTCATGAGAAAAAGCTTGAAGCCATGAAGCTTGTCGCCGAACGCTACGGAGAGTTGCTGGTTAAAGAGTCTGAAAGCCGGTTCATGCATCCCATAGACTGGTTTGTGAGATACGAGGAGAAAATAGCCAGTATTTCGAGAAGAGCTTCCTTAGAACTGGGGCTTAAAGAAGAGCTTCCCATTCTTGCATCTTTAGTGGCGGTTTCCCCAATAGATGCCTCCTTTCACGACGGTTTCGGAAAGGTTAACGGAATATGCAGTTACGACGGTTACGGTCCTAAGTATGTCAACCATGACTTAGGCTTTTACCTTGGGGAAAAATTCAGAGATAAGTACATAACTGACTACATTAAACCTGAATACTCTTCTGAAATCCCGATTTTCCATCTTGTGGGCGGTCTGGACAAGTTGAGAAAAGGTGAGACGGGTTTCGAGTCTGCTGAGGGCTTACCGGAGAGTCTTGAGGAATGGATTGAGAAAGATGGAGTATTCTGTTTCAAGATTAAGCTCAGCGGCAACAATCTAGAATGGGATGTGAAAAGAACAAAAGAGGTGGCTGAAATCGTATCGGAAACATTGAGGAAGCAGGGTAAGAAGGATTTCTACCTGTCTGTGGACTCTAATGAAATGCATCCGTCCCCAGAAGCCGTTTTAGAATACTTGAGGAGAGTTAGAAAGGAGGCTCCTGAAGCCTTTGAAAGAATCCTTTACGTGGAGCAGCCGGTTAGCCGAGATATAGAAAGATACATGTTTAACATGAGGATGATAGCGCAAGTTAAACCTGTTTTAGCGGACGAGGGCATTACTGACTTGAAAAGCTTCGACTTGTCGATGAGGCTAGGGTGGTCGGGAGTAGCTTTGAAAACATGCAAGTGTCAAAGTTCCATACTTCTTCTCGTGGCTAAAGCAGAAGAACTTGGAGTGCCCTACAGCATACAGGATTTGACCTGCCCAGGTCTGGCTTTCGTGCACTCAGCAGGGTTTGCTGCCAGAACAAACCCGATAATGGGGGTCGAGTATAATGCGAGACAATACTTGCCTCAGGCTTTTAAAGAGGTTCAGGAAAAATACCCTGAAATATTCAACGTTAAGGAGGGGAGGATAAGAACAGGATGTCTAAATCGGATGATGGGCCTAGGGTTTTAACGTGGAAGAAGGATGGGTGAAAGCATGCAGCTAATCTTGTTCTCGAAAATGTTTCAGCCTCTCTCTTTAACAGAGCTTGCAGAATTGGTGGTGGAAACTGGCTTAGAAGGCGTCGACCTGACGGTTAGGTCAAACGGCTACATTAAGCCTGAGGAAGCTGCGGAAAAACTTCCAGAGGTTGTTGAAACATTCGAGTCTAAGGGTTTAAAAGTGCCGATGATAACGACTGAAATAACTAGTGTTAACCAGCCTTATGCTGAAGAGGTTTTCAGGGCTGCTTTTGAAAACGGGGTGAAATACTTGAAGCTGGGCTACTGGCATTACAGGGGCTTCGGCTTCCTGCGGAAGCAAGTGGTGGAAATACGTAAAGAGCTTAGAAAGATTCAGGAGTTAAGCAGGAGATACCGTGTGACTTCAACAATACATATTCATTCAGGCATGTTTATGTCTGCGGAACCGGCTGTCGTATGGCTTATTCTTAAAGGGTTTGACCCTGATCTTGTAGGTGCCTACGTTGATCCTGGCCACATGGCTGTTGAAGGAGGCTTAGCAGGATGGCTCATGGGAATGGATATTCTGAGCAGAAGGATAAGGATGGTTTCAGTGAAGGATTACGGCTGGTTTAAAGAAGGAGGAGCATGGCACGCGAAAACAGTTCCACTGGGAGAAGGACTGGTTAAATGGAAAACGGTTTTCGAAATACTTAAGGTAACAGGTTTCAATGGCCCAATATCTATACACAGCGAATACGATTTGCCGCTGGGAGAGATTGTGACGCAAACCCGGAAGGATGTTCAATACTTGAAAAGCATCTTAAGCTCGCTCTAGAAAAGATTTTAAAAACCTGTTTCCAGTAGGCCAAGTGTTTGAGTAGCAGTAAACCTTTAAACTCTCCTATTCGTTATTTTTACGTGAATGCTACGATTAGAAGGCTGAGCAAGATTAAGACTTACTCTGAGGAACTGGGCTTGGATTTGAATAAGCCCAAGGACCGGTTTAAATGGTTTCTCGCTTCAATGCTTTTCGCCAAAAGAATATCATCACAGGTTGCTAAGAAGACTTTCAAAAGGTTTCAGGAAGAGGGCCTTGTAACTCCGGAGGCAATACTTGAAGCAGGATGGGATAGGCTGGTCAGGGTTCTCGACTCCGGAGGATACGTGAGGTATGATTTTTCAACCGCCACAAACCTGATTTGCGTTTCAAAAACTCTCCTGGATAAGTTTGGAAGTTTAGATAGGATTCATGAGGAAGCCAAGTCTCCCAACCATCTGGAAGAATTGCTCAAAGGGTTTCAGGGCATCGGCCCGGTGGGAGTCAATATTTTTCTGAGGGAGTTGAGAGGCATTTGGAGTAAGGCAGATCCTGAGCCTTCTAAACTGGCTGTAGAAACCGCCCGCAGGCTTAGGGTGAAGAGGATTAAAGAAGTAGAGTCTCAGCTTGTCAGGCTGAACTTGGAATATTGTAGGAGAAAAGCGTGCGATGCTTGCCCAGTTAGCAAAACATGTTTGAAGAAACACTCTTGGTAATGCCTTTCGAGTGTTTAAAGCATTTACGCACGGTTCAGGGAGAACTATAAAAATGGGTCAAATCAGGATAATCTTTATAAAGACGAAGAGGGATTAATTCCAAATGAAATTAAGTGATTTAGATAAGCAGAAACAAGTTGCATTCTGTCTAGTCCTTATGATAATGCTGTCGCTGATCCGAAACCAGCCAATAGCATCTTACGCTCAGGAATCCGGGTATGAGAGCGTAGCAATCCTATTGAACAACGTTAGATCCGCTAGGTACCGTTTCTCGGATGAAGAGGGAACCAT
>JAOAJQ010000045.1:8355-8657 GCA_026414125.1 Thermoproteota archaeon | reverse complement strand
ACTCTGAACGGCTCGTCGTCATTCGCATAAACCGGAGATTTCTTTCCCTTCTGGAGAAACCAAATGTAGATCAGCCGGTCAGAGGAATGTTTCAAATACGTGGTTGAAACCGTTTTGTTCAAGATCTGTCTTACCCCGCCACTTTCAGCATCGAATAATACTTCAGCTTTACTATTTTTTAGAATTAGATCGCGATCCTCTTTTCCCTCACTCATTGAAACCATACTTTAAGACAGCTGCGAAAATAAATGTGTTTCCTAGTTGTTAAAATATACCTGTAAGAAAATATCTGGAGCAGACTT